>NZ_JADJKT010000001.1:0-80645 GCF_016705895.1 Candidatus Villigracilis affinis
TTTGGTTTATGCGCGTCGTGGGTATTAATGGTTCCACTATTCAGGCAACATCTGTAGGTGAAGCGGCTTCTATTGATTTAGTGCTTGTCATGGATACTTCTTTATCCATGGCATATGGAACCAGTGGCGCAGCGAATAAATTTACCATCCCGGGCGACAATCCGCATGACTGCAACCTTAACGACACATGCCAGCCTCTATTAAACATCAAAAATGTTGCTCGGAATTTTGTGGATGAATTTTTGTTCTTCCCCTATGACCGTGTGGCAATCGTCACTCAAACTGAGCAGACGCCAGGCGGTTCTCGCGATCCTGTACTCTACCCATTTGAGGATGATCCAGCCGTGGTTGACGCAATACTGGCTGGCGCGAGGTTTACGAACCTCAATATGCGATGTCGATCCCAGCCCCAAACCACAAAACAAATGGATTTCTCCGCAAAAAGGTATTTGTCTTCACTACACAGATGATGATCCTGTAAATGGGACATTTGATGGTTTACAGAGACCCATATTTGTGGGCGGCGGTGATCTTTGGGACAGCGATTTTGGAGGCAACTGATGGCGAAAGGGATCCCTACGACAATAGAGAGTTTCCAGTAATGTCAATTGGAGCTCTCATTTACAACCAAATAATTCATTCACAAACGGTACTGCTCACCGTGATGCTTTGGGTTGTAATCGCTCTCATCGGTGGCCCGGCAAACTATACGAGTACAAGTCAGAATTCCACTTTTAAACTCATCCCGATGGATTCTGTCCTCAAACTACATGGGCGCCCAAGCTGCACCTGCCGTGATGATCTTGCTCGATAGAATTACTCTCCTCATCCCTCGTCACAGCCAGGTAAGTGTTATTCACCAGCGTAGCCTGATGCAAACTACGGCGCCGATGGTGCCCGTGGTACGGCAGATGTTTTGGCTAATCCTGTAACAGGGAATGGCATTACGATTTTTACAATTGGACTTGGCACTGCCGCTGGCCAGACAAACTCGCTCAACATGCAGGCTTGGATTTCATCGGAGGATACCAATTATGATTCGGTCACACCGCCCCGGAGAAGATTTGCTTATTTACGCTGCCGAATGTGCGGTGATGTATACGACCGCCAAGCCATATGTACACTGCCAGATATTACCTCATGATATCGGTGACCTGGCAAATGTTTTCCTCACGTGCAACTAATCATGCGTGTTACTATGCGGAAGACCCAAGCCTCGATCTCGGCTTTGATGCCCTTGCCATTGCTGGCAATATCTTTACAAGTCGTCAATAACAGAGTGCAAAACAGGCAGTATAATTCCGCAGACGAGGGTAGCACTGAACATTCGCTCGCGAATGGATCTGACCTGGACGAACGACCGTGGGCGTGGACTGGCGTTATCTTTCGTTGCTGGTACTGGTCGGTACCGCTGAATGGCGGGCGCCTGTTCTACGCCCGGCTCATCATCGAGAACTCCACGCTTCGGCGGCGTTGTGCCGTTACGGGTCAACCAGATGAAACCTACTGCGTGGGTGTTGAGGCGGATGACTGGCAAGGCGATGGGGCTGACGAACTGGACTAGATCGAACTTGCCCGCATCCCCTCCATTGAAGATGAGACACGCCGTATATCATTCTGGTCTGCATTACGGCATATCCCAGGAAGATTACGATACCCGCAGAGACAGAGAGTGGGGCAACCCTCCCGCCTGATTATGAGATCCTCACCCAGGCAGATAACGACTACCTCAATGTAACCGTTTGTTCCACTGCAGGCTCCGCCCGTATCTGGCAGCCACCGCTTCGATGGCACCAGGTATACGCAAGTTGTACCCTCAACGGAGTTTCCGACGAGTTTGCGGGCGTGCCCGGTCAATATGTGGTTGCTGCGGATTACAATTTTGCCTTCATCGTTTTATTAGTATTCAAAATTGAGCCTTCCATGATCCACCGGCATCCTATCGTCAAGGTGTGGTGGAACAGAGTTCGACACGCGCGATCAAACACCGATCATTCTGGCCCGGTCCACCGACGAATACACCGCTCCCAACTGACACCCGACCAATACGCCTCGCCGACCATTACCCCTCACCGACCATTACACCGTCACCAAACTCCACACGCCGACCTTTACTTAACAAAGACAAGCACGCCGACAAAGACGTTTACGCCTTCGCGCACCCTACAAAACCCTTACACCCACCAAGACCTCACCCCCAACCATGACGAGGACGCCCCACCGCCACGCCTACGCCTTCCTGCGCCAGTATCCATATTGATCGCACAAGGTTCAACGGCGACAGCTTCGAAGCGCGCGTTCCAACAACGCAACGTTGCCACTGCTCGTGACCGAACCGAGTTAACCGAACCCATCCCTCTGGCGGCGGTAGGTATTCGACTTTGCCAGATGGAAATGCAGGCACGATACTATAACCCGGCAAAAATACACAAATACCAACTCGCCGATCATTACCAGTTCAACGCCGCCGGCCTTTCCGTGTATTCGGCGGTGGAACCAATGAGACCTGGGATGGCGATTTCAGTGACAGCACCTTCCAGGTCTATACACCGTCACTGACCTGCCTTCCCGGCCAGGTGACTGTCTCCTATCTGGCTCGTGGCCGGTTACACACCCACTCCGCCAACACACCGACGATCACCCCGAGCCCGACGATCACGCGCACACCCACAATCACCCCTGCGCCGTCCCCTCGGTCCCGACTCGGACCATCGACCGTGCCGCCGACCATCTACACTCACCTTCGACGGACACCTTCGCCGACCATTACGCAACACCAACCAATACACAACCCGGCGACCAATACGCCCACGAGTAACATTACACCGACTATCACCACACCCCACGGCAACGGCCACACGTACGGCTACACCCACGCGTACAGCCACGCCAACGAACACGGCTACACCGACCAAGACGAACACACCGCCGCCGACCGTGACCCCGTCACGCACACCGACCAAGACGCCGTCGCCCACAGAGACATACTGCGCAGACTCACGCCTAGTAGATAATCCAAAAATATCGCCGACCAAAAATGGTCGGCGATATTTTACGGTATAATCCCGCAAACCTATTCAAAGGAGGTGCAACAGACAAACACAACGGAAAGACAGCGCATGGACTTTGGTTTTTGGAATGCAGACTTTAGGTCCGCGATCTATCTGGATAAACCAAAGTTGACGAGGACGAGGGTTCTCCATTGCGAAATGGAGCTAACTACCTTCTCACCCTCTCCTTTTAGGAGAGGGCAGGGTGAGGTTGGAAAATCGAACGATCAGCGGAAGCCCTCCGGGTACGCCATACCCGTCACATCTTTCCCCTCCAAGGATAACTTTGCTAATAACGCGGTGAGTGATCCCGGTCAAAAGGCAAGGGATTGGCAAAAACAAAAAGAGAATAGAGAGCAGTAAATAGAGGCGAACAGCCAGTCTGCGCCCGTATCTATTCGCAATCTCTACTCTCCAATCATCTAATTCATAAAATCGGAGGCCCCTACCATGTGTGGAATCGTCGGATATGTCGGACCGCGTGACGCGGTATCGATCATTCTCAATGGCCTGAAAAGGCTTGAATACCGCGGCTATGACTCGGCTGGAGTCGCTGTCATTAACAGCAACCAGATTGAGGTCAGGAGAGACGCGGGTAAGTTATCGCAATTAATTGATCTGGTGGCCAAATCCCCGCTGACGGCGCGCGGGCATCGGTCACGCGCTGGGCAACGCACGGTGCGCCATCGGCCCGCAATGCGCATCCGCATGTGGGTAATTCGGGCAAGGTCGTGGTGGTGCATAATGGCATTGTCGAAAACTTTCTCGAACTCAAAGATGAACTCATGAGCGAGGGTGTGAATTTCCTTTCAGACACGGACACAGAAACCATCGTGCATCTGGCGGAACATTATCAGGCAGCCAACTTGGAAGGAAGTTTTGTGGAAGCCGCGCGCCGCACCTTTCAAAAGATCGAAGGCGCGAATGTAGTGGTGCTCATGTCTGCCGATGAGCCTGACAAGATCGTCACCGCCCGCATCGGAAACGCAGGCGGCGTGGTGATCGGCCTCGGTGAAAACGAGAACTTCATCGCGTCGGATATTCCAGCCATTTTGGAGCACACCCGCAAAGTCATCTTCCTTGAATCGCGGCAGATGGCGATCATCACCCGCGAAGGCGTACGTATCGAAACACTCGAAGGTGTGGAAGTCAAACCTGAAATTCATACCATCGCATGGGATGCCGTGGCTGCCGAAAAAGGCGAATACCGCCACTTCATGCAAAAGGAAATCCACGAGCAGGTACGTGCGCTGACCGACACCCTCGCAGGCCGCGTAGACTTCAAAGAAGGCCGCATCCGCCTGCCCGAACTCAACCTCACCCCCGAACTTGCAAATCGCATCCAGCGCATTTACATCACCGCCTGCGGCACCGCCGCGTATGCGGGCATGGTCGGGAAATATCTGATCGAAAAAATCGCGCGCATCCCCGTGGAAGTGGTCATTGGTTCGGAATTTCGGTACAGCGACCCCATTGTGGATGAAAACACCGTCGTCCTCGCCATTTCGCAATCGGGCGAAACCGCCGACACACTCGCCGCCATGGAAGAAGGACGACGCAAAGGCGGCATCATCTGGAGCATCGTGAATGCGGTCGGATCACAGGCCATGCGCGTTTCAAATGGGACTATCGCGATGCAGACCGGACCTGAGATCGGGGTGGCCTCGACCAAGGCATTTACAGCGCCGTTGGTGGACCAGTATATGCTGGCGATCCTGCTGGCAGATATGCGCGGCGTGATCGACGAAAAAACTCGCAAGGCGCTCGTCGCCGACTTGCGCCTCGTCCCTGACCTTGCAGGCCGTGTGCTCGATACCGAACCAGACGTTGAAAAAGTGGCGCACGCCTTGAAAGATATCAAGGGCTGCCTCTATCTGGGACGCGGCATCAACATGCCCATTGCCTACGAAGGCGCGCTCAAACTCAAGGAAATTTCCTACATCCACGCTGAAGGCTACCCCGCAGGCGAAATGAAACACGGACCCATCGCCCTTATTGACGAAGAAATGCCCGTGTTATGCATCGCCCCCAAAGATCCCTGGCATGAGAAGATGATCTCGCAGATCCAGCAAGCTAAGGCCCGCGGCGGCATGGTCATCGCTGTAGCTACCGAAGGCGATGAACTCGTTCCCAGCATGGCCGACCATGTATTGTGGATCCCCGAAGCGCCGTGGATGCTCTCCCCGATCATCACCGTGTTGCCGCTGCAATTGCTGGCCTATCACATCGCTACCATCCGCGGTTTGGATGTAGATCAACCCCGCAACCTCGCCAAGAGCGTGACGGTGGAATAAAAGATTTAATCGTCACTACGAGAACGGAAAAGAAACGTCCTCGTAGTGACGACCAAGAGGAAAACATGCGTCCCGATTGGGATTCCTATTTCATGAAGATCGCCTACGCGGTCTCCGAACGCAGCACCTGTGACCGCGCTTTTGTGGGCTGTGTGCTTGTTTTGGAAAAAAGAATTCTCACCACTGGCTTCAACGGCTCCCCTGCCGGGCAGGAACATTGCGACGAAGTCGGTCATCTGATGGTCGATGGACACTGCGTCCGCACCATTCATGCCGAAACGAACGCCATCATTCAGGCCGCGCTACACGGCGTTTCCACCAAAGGCGCAACCTGTTACGTCACGCATTTGCCATGCATCAACTGCACCAAGGTGCTCATCAACGCAGGCATTTCACGCATCGTATACAGCACAGCCTACCGCACCGATGAAAATGCGATGAACTTCCTTAACGCCGCAAACATCGAAGTGGAACAAAAGGAATTTCGAGCCTGACCCCTCTGTCCCGCTTTTTAGGAAGAAGATTTAAAAAACTTCTGTGTCGGTCTTCCAGACGGCCAACTCAACATCACCCGTTTCCCCCAGTAACACAGGCACCATGGATTTCATGGATTCGACATCGCCCGACGAAAAGCGGACGGATGCCTGCCCCTGCGACAGACTCTTCGTCCCCTCCGCTCCAAGCAGACGTTTGACCTGTCTCGCCACCGATGGGGCTGGATCGATCACCCGGACATTTTTCCCACCACCTGCTGGATCAGCGGGATTACAAACGGATAGTGTGTGCATCCCAGCACCACGGTATCGATATTCTTCTCAAGCATAGGGTAAAGCGCGTCCTCCAGAATGGCGCGCGTATTTGCAGAATCCAACTCCCCTTTTTCAATTTGACCAACCAGCCCCGGGCAGGTGTGTTGAAATAATTCAACACCCGCGCCGAACCGTTCCACCACCGAAGCGTACAGCGCGCCCTGAAAGGTTGCCGGGGTGGCAAGCACGCCCACCCTGCCTGTTTTGGTCGTTTCCGCAGCGGGTTTAACTGCTGGTTCCATCCCCACAAAAGAGACATCGGGGAATCGTCCGCGCAGATATGCCAGTGCGGCAGCGGAGGCCGTATTACAGGCAACGACGATCAATTTTGAGCCGCGATCCAGCAAGAACTGAGTAATCCCCTCGGAGAAATTTTGAATTTGCTCCATCGAACGCGGACCGTACGGCACGTGACCTTGATCGCCAAAATATAGAACGGTTTCCTCAGGCATTTGCTCACGAATGGAACGCAGGACGGAAAGTCCGCCAACGCCAGAATCAAATACACCAATAGGGTTATCAGATATGCTCATGGAATAATGATACTATGGGAAATAAAATCCGTGATTCTCATTATTAGCTGTTTTTTCTGCGAACATAGAGCAGTTTCTCGACTTTTGCAATGACCTGTCCCTGTTCGTCCACGACATCTACAAAAAATGTCGGCTCCGTTTTCCTAAGATCCGCAGCCGAACGGATCTCATCGACTCGTTCTTGCGGAACGTGAAAAACGGCTTTTACTTTCCCCGTCCTGGCTTCACAAATCGGATACTCGCCGCCTTATCCCAGACAATATAATTGGAACCCGGAAGTCTCATCAGGATCAACATGAACCACGGATCACACATGGCGTACAATGAGCCGCCAAAATGTACCCCGACGATATTTCGATTGAGCGCCGTTAATTTCATTTCGATCTGCATCGTTCGCTCGTCAATTTTGCGGGCACGTATCCCCGCCCCCAAAAGCGGAGGATAAAAATTGATCAAACTTTCACGAAGACGAAACCAAAACGAATACATTTTTGCCTAAGTCAAAATCCTATCTTCCAGAAGCATCCACAAAAGACTTGAACAGCCTTTGCATGGCAGGCTGGTCTGTCAGCCATTCGGGGTGCCACTGGACTGCCACAGCATAGGGATGGTCGGGGATTTCCACAACTTCCACCAAGCCATCGGGGGCATGCCCTGCTACACGCAAGCTGGGCGCAATATCCTTCAAACCCTGATGATGCAGGCTGTTCACGTTCAGAAGGGTTTCGCCAAAGATTTCGGCAGAACGAGTGCTCTCATCCACGTTCACAGGATGGACGATGACACGCCGCAAGTCGCCGGGATAATCATGGTCCAGCGCACCTTTCAGCTGGTCGTGGATGTGCGTGTACAGCGTGCCGCCCAAAGCCACGTTCATCACCTGTGCGCCGCGGCAGATGCCCAACAGCGGTTTGCCATCGTTCACGGCGGCGCGCATTAAAGTGATTTCGGTAGTATCCCGCATTTTGTCCACCTCACCAATTCTCGGGTGGTCGGATCCGTTGAAATATTCCAGTGACACATCCCCACCGCCGGAAGAGATCCCCGCAAGCAAGGAATATAAACTGGTGAAGTCTTCCAGTGCAAGCATTGAAGGAATGAGAACGGGCATCCCTCCCGCCTGCACAATGGCGTTGATGTAGGAATGCTGGAGCGCAGTAAGTGGATGTCCATCGGCATCTCTGCCGTTGCGTGTGGTGATACCGATTAATGGTTTGGGCATGGTCTACTCCTTGAAAACAAAAAGACCCTAAAGGCCTTGAAGACCTTTAGGGTCCAAGAACCCTGGTGGTGAAGGTTAATACTAGTCGAACTTTTGCTTGAGGCGTGCGCTCTTGCCAGTGCGTTCGCGCATGAAGTACAACTGTGCGCGGCGGACTTTGCCATGGCGTTCGACAACGACCTTGTCGATGCGCGGGGAGCGAAGCAGGAATGTGCGCTCAACGCCGATGCCGTTGGTGGCCATGCGGCGAACGGTGACGGAAGCGTCGTTGCCGCTCTTGCGAAGGCGGATCACGATGCCCTTGAACTCCTGAATACGTTCGCGGTCGCCTTCCTTGATCTTGACATGAACGCTGACGGTATCACCTGGATTCATTTGCGGGATTTTTTCGTTTGGTTTGGCCTCAACGGCCTTGATAAAGTCTGTCATTTTACGTTCTTCCTTACGTTTGATTGTTAGTGTCTTGAAATGCGAATGCCGAGTATAGCACGCATTTTCTGAACCTACAAGCCTATTTTCAAACGTATTTCCGCACTGCCAGCACGGCATTATGACCGCCGAAGCCGAAGGCATTGCTGATCGCCAGTGAGATATTCGCCTCACGCGCCTTGTTGGGGATGTAATCCAGGTCGCATTCGGGGTCTGCGGTCTCGTAGTGGATCGTAGGAGGCAGGATGCCTTCACGGACCGCCTGCACGCAGATGATCGCCTCCAGCGCGCCTGTTGCGCCCATCATATGCCCGGTCATGGATTTGGTGGATGAGATCGGCACCTTGTACGCCAATTCGCCGAAAGCGGCTTTGATGGCGCGGGTCTCTGCCTGGTCATTCAATAACGTACCTGTGCCGTGAGCATTGATATAGCCAACATCCTGAATATTCGCCTTCGCAGAAGACAAAGCCATCACCATCGCGGCCGCACCGCCCTCACCATGCTCATGCGGCGCGGTGACGTGGTAGGCATCGGCAGTTGCGCCGTAGCCAGCCAGCTCAGCCAGAATGGTCGCGCCGCGTGCCCTGGCATCCGCTTCGCGTTCGAGCACCAGCACCCCAGCCCCTTCGCCCATCACCAGACCGTCACGATTTTTATCGAACGGCTGGGGCGTCATGGAATATTCATCATTGCGGCGAGACATGGCACCCACGCGGTCAAACGCAGCCACACCCGTGGATGTGATCGTCGCTTCTGAAGCGCCAGCCAACGCGGCATCGATCATGCCGGTATGCAGCATCATCAATGCAGTGCCGATTCCATCTGCACCTGAAGCACAGGCCGATGCCACAGAGAAGCACGGCCCTTTAATTCCAAACTCGATCGCAGCCATACCCGCACCACCGTTTGCCATCAACATCGGAATCAGGAATGGGCTGACACGTTTGGGGCCTTCCTTGTAATTGGTCAGCGTGGCTTCCTGTAGGGAATGCAAACCGCCGATCGCCGAAGAAATAATAATGCCGATACGTCCCGCATTTTTCTCCGTCACCTGCAAACCCGATTGAGAAATGGCCTCCTTCGCCGCCGTGATCGCGAATTGCTCAAAGCGGTCGCGTCGGCGCGCCTCCTTGGCGTCCATATGATCTTCAGGTTTGAATCCTTTCACCTCTGCAGCAATATGCACTTGCAAAGGGCTTGAATCAAACAGGGTGATCGGCCCAACACCGGAGACCCCTGCCACCATATTGCTCCAGGTTTCTTGCACATTCAAACCAAGTGGATTGACAGTCCCCATGCCTGTAATCACGATACGTTCACTCATTCTTCCTCCAGATAAGTTGACATCATAAAATTCCAGTTGACTGGCTTCATATAAAACCCCAAAATCTCATATCCGTCACGCGGATGTGGAACCGCTTCCCTCCCCCGCTCAAGCCTGATTCTGTTTCAAAGACATTTTCTACCCGAGGCTTTTCCTCGCGCGCCATTCGCGCTGAAGCATCCCGTAGACGTACTCGCTTGCATAATCATCCCCCATGGGATAACTCTCCACAAAATGTGCCTCACGGCGAAAGCCGACCTTCTCCAACGTATGCCAGGAGCCTGCATTTTCCGTGTCACAATCTGCTGAAATCCGATGCAAACCAAGTTCATCGAAGAGAAATCCAAGCACGGCAGTGATGGCTTCCGTGGCGTATCCCTTACGCCAGTGAATGGGAGCAAGGGTGAATCCGATGACAGCCTGACGGGCATCCTCCCGCTTAATGCGGACACCGATATCGCCGACCATTTCGCCAGTCTCCCTGAGTTCGAGCGCCAATTGCATCCAGTGCCCCACGTGCGGAAGTTCAACATCCCGCATTTCATCGACCAGTTGCACCGCCAACTCTCGTGGATATGGGATCTTCCAACCCTGATATTTTGCCACCTCGGGGATGTTGCGATATACAAGAAAGGACTCAATATCTGAGTCCTTGAAATTTCGAATGACCAATCTCGGTGAATTCAAAAGCATATTACTCTCCAGGTTTTGGAATGTAATCCCCTTCCACCCATTCTTCGCCGCCTGGACCGACTTCCTTCTTCCAAACAGGGACGATCTCCTTCAGGCGGTCAATTCCGTAACGTGCCGCATCGAACACGCCCGTATCACGGTGAGCGGCTGTGCAGGCGATCAAGACAGTCGGTGTCTTTGGGTATAACTTGCCAATACGCTGAACGATAGCAACGCCTTCAACCACAGGCCACTTCTCGCGGATCTCATCTGCCACCTGTTTCATTTTGGCTTCCGCCATGGGTATATATGACTCGTACTCCAGATATTCGGTTTCATGCGCATCGCCGCGTGTGGTCACACCGCGGACCATGCCCGTAAAGATCGCCGCAGCGCCTGTGCTGGTGAGTGTGATCTTCGCAAGCAGGTCGTTCAAGTCAATTTCGGATTCGGTGATGGAATAGAAGGTTGGAAGGTTGGAAGGTTGCATATTGAAAGTTTATCCACCGGAGACGGGGGAAACATGCCGATCTCGGCATTCGGCGGGACAACCGCCTCGTCAAAGGCATATTCCCGATTGATGGTGATCAACACAGACTGCATGGATTGCTTCAAGTTCGGATAATCCGTAGACAACTTATCTTTAAGACCTTGAATGGTCAGGTCGGCGGGAATATCCATTTCAAGGATTTCACTCCTGCGCGATCACGAATGGTGGCGAAAAATAATAATTTTATGTGATTCATTTTATATCCAGACGTTATTGGGTGCGGTGAGTTGGTCTTTCACATCACCAGTATTAACTGTACCCGCAGGTTCAATGAGCAAAATATGACACTCGTCTTCGGCAACAGGCTTATGCTCCACGCCTTTGGGCACGACGAACATCTCGCCTTCATTTAGAGAAACCTTGCCATCGCGAAAGAAAATATCCAAATGCCCTTTGACGACAATGAACACCTCATCGGTTTCAGGGTGGTCATGCCAGACAAATTCTCCCTGCACCTTTGCCAGCTTGAGATGATAATCATTCAACTGGGCAACGATCTTCGGTGACCAGTGCTCGGAAAATTTGGAAAGTTTTTCCTGCAAGTTGACGGAGGTATATTCCATAATTATTCGTTCGCCACGTCACCGCTTTGACCGCCATGCTTCTCCACGAGGCGGATATTTTGAATGCGCATGGTCTTTTCGGCGGCTTTTGCCATGTCGTACACCGTCAACGCGGCGACAGAAACAGCGGTGAGGGCTTCCATTTCAACGCCAGTTTTGCCTGTGGTCTTGGCAGTGGCAGTGATGACCACGCCCGGCAGGGATTCGTCGAGGGCGAGGTCTACATCCACTTTCGAAAGGAAGAGCGGATGACATAACGGGATCAGTTCCGAGGTCCGTTTTGATGCGCTGATTCCCGCGATCTGGGCCACGGTCAGCACATCCCCTTTTTTGACCTGCCCGTTGCGGATCAGTTCAAACGTCTCTTTTTCATGTGGATCTCGCCGCGGGCAATGGCGATGCGTTCCGTATCGGGCTTTGCACCCACATCCACCATGTGTGCGCGGCCTTGTTCATCGAGATGGGTCAACTTGGACATGGGCAGGATTATACACTGGTATAATTTGCGCGCCATGGAAAACCTGTTAGGACATCAAATCAGCGGATATAAGGTGCAGACCCCTGTTTATGAAGGGCCGCTGGATCTTTTGCTCAGCCTGATCGAACGCGCGGAATTAAATATCACGGCCATTTCGCTTGCTTCGGTAACAGATCAGTATTTATCGTACCTGCACGGGCTGGAACAGATGAAGCCCGATGAAATTTCATCGTTTCTTGTGATCGCCGCAAAGCTGGTGCAGATCAAATCTGAGGCGCTTCTACCGCGCCCGATCGAACGCGAACCTGGCGAAGAAGATCCCGGCGTGGAGCTGGTGGAATTATTGATCTTGTACAAGCGCTACAAGGAAATCGCGGGCTGGCTTTCTGAACGGCAGGAAAATAACTTGCGCACACATTTGCGCGTTGCCCCGCCGCCCAAGGTGGAAGCGAAGCTCGATCTTTCGAATCTAACCCTTGAAGGGTTACTCGCCGCCGCCGAATCTGCTTTTACCAAAGGGCGCAAGAAGGAAGCATTGGGCACGGTCATCACCGCGCCGCGTGTGACCATCCGCGAAAAAATCGACTTCATCACGAAGACCATGAAAAACATCCAGCGCATGTCTTTCAGCGGATTGATCACAGACAAAGCCACCCGCGTGGAAATTGTGGTGACATTCCTTGCCCTGCTGGAGTTGGTCAAGCGTTTTCGCGTAACAGCGAAACAAGATGTGCTGTTCGGCGACATCGAATTCGAACGCAGCGAAGATTGGAAAGATGACGAGGAGATCGAGATCGAGTTTGAGTAAGGGGAAGAACAGTGATCGGTTAAGAAGTAATCAGTAACGGGCGAGGCAGTTTGCCTCGCCCGTTTTTTTCTCAATCGAATATCGCCTTAAATTTCCTCCGCCGCCGCAATACCTGATAGGTAAGCGCCATGTACAGTGGCAGGATATTCGCGTGAAGTGGCTTCCCCGGCAAAATACAACACATCATCCACTGGTTCGAACAAAGCGTCATAATCCTCCCCGCTGGCAAAAGGCGGAACATGCGAATACGAGCCGAATGCAAGCGGGTCCCTGCCCCAGCGCGTAATAAGGTAACCCTCAGGCTCGGGGATCGATTCACCATAGATCACACGCAAGGTTTTCATCGCACCCGCAATGATCGCATCATCCGAAAGCTCTTCAATGGCATAACCCTTCGCGCCGCCGTGAAATGCCATCAATACAGGCTCGTTGATATACGGCACGAAATTCAGCCAGTCGCACCACTCCCCCGTTTCCTCGCCCAGGTAGGAAATCCCCTCGAATTCCTCATCCCAAAACACTTCGGAAAATTTCAAATAAACTTTATTGAGCACACCCATATCGAGGCGATCAATTGCAGATTGTTTGGATTCAGGAAGCGGCGGATCAAACTTAACTGCGGCCTGTTTCAACACCCCAAGCGGAAACGTGACGACAGCCTTTTCCCCACTAAATGTACCCGACGAAGTCTCCACATCTACGCCATCTGCGCCGTAGGAAATGTGCGTTACTTTCACGCCGAGACGTATATCCAAACCTTTCGCGAGGCCATCGGCGATCTGGTTATATCCCTGCGGAAAGACAACATCATCGCCGCCAAATTCTTCATCCTGATCCCATTCCCACAGGGAGAGATTATCGGGGTCAGCACCCAATTCCAAGGCGAATTGTCCTTGAATATAGAAATCCAATCTATGCAACTCTTCAGTAGATAGATCCATTTTTGAAACGACCTCGTCGAATGCTTGTTGAAGCGGCATATCGGTATCGGTGTCATCCTGCATTTGCGCCACTTCACCATAAATGGATTCGAACAGGTCTTCGACTTCCTTATAATCATCTTCTGAAAGTTCGCGGCCGTCAAAGTCATATAGAATACCGTTATCATAATCCGTCACGACGGTTTCAACGCCAAATTGTTTTGCCAATGCGGTGATCGGATTTCCCTTCACGCCGTGGATCCAGGATGCGCCAAGGTCAAGCGGCAAGCCGAGGGAAGTATCTGTCCACATACGGCCGCCGATGCGATTACGGGCTTCGAGAAGGATGACGCTGACGCCTTTGTCTGCCAATGTGCGGGCGGCGGCAAGCCCTGAGATTCCCGCGCCGAGGACAAGCACCTCCGCCTCACGCGAAGAGGAATCCACTTGAGGCTGGGGAATATCGGTTGGAAGAGAATCAGGCTCGGGCGCGGTGGGAGGCGCGGTTTGTATCGCCCCACAAGATAAGGCAATCGCAGTCGCTGTTCCGATGGATGCGATCTTCAGGAAGTCACGTCGGTTGAATTTCTTTTTCATGGTATCTCCCAATCAGTTTGTGGCCGCTCGACCATCGATAATGGATAAAAAGCGTGATCATTGCGCCAAGGTTATCAAATACAAGCACATCTGTCACCGCCGCATGTCTGCCAGCTACAAACGATTGGTGAAACTCATCAGTGGCCGAATATAGAAGGGCGAGCAGCCATGCCAGTTTGTAATTTCGCTTCGGAAGCGCGTGCAAATAAGAAAGCCCAAGCAAGCCATACCCAACGGCGTGAGCGCTTTTTTTGATGAAATAATCCCACCCGCCATAGTTGGGAAGCTCGTGGCTCGTACGAGAAGAAAATGCAAAGATGGAAAGCATCATCGCGAGAGCAGGAAGCCATCGCGGTACAATTGCAGACAGTTTTTTCATGTTGAGGCGACCTTGATCAAAAGAGATGAAATCATTCTGAGGAATGGCGGCGAGTGGCTGCATTTTTCAGAACCACATCGCGTGATAAGCACGGACAAAATTTGGAATGTAGGCGAGACTTTACTGGAGATTGAAAGACTTGTCAACGAAAATCAATGGCATGCGGCTGGGTTTGTCAGCTATGAAGCCGCGCCTGCATTTGACAATGCCCTGCACGTCGTTGAAACGGATGGGTTTCCACTGCTGTGGTTTGGGTTGTACGATCTGCCCAGGACCGTGAAATTGCCCGCCCCTGCAAAAGATTTTACCGAGCTAAAGTGGAACCCGACCACCGAACGGGGTGTGTACAATGCAGCCATTGAAAAGGTAAAGGATCACATCGCATCAGGAAAGACTTACCAAGTCAATTACACCATGCGCCTGCAAGCAGACTTTTCCGAAGATACCTGGGATTTCTTTTTGTTCATGGCACAAACGCAGAATAAATATGCAGCTTATATTGACACAGGCAGGCATGTCATTTGCTCGGCATCGCCCGAGTTATTTTTCGACCTCGACGGTGAAACGCTGACAGGCCGCCCCATGAAAGGGACGGTCAAACGCGGGCGCACGACCCAGGAAGATGAGGAACTGGCAGATTGGCTGCACCATTCGATCAAGAACCGCGCCGAAAATGTAATGATCGTGGACATGATCCGCAATGACTTCGGGCGAATCGCCAAAATTGGAAGTGTGCACGTGCCCGAATTATTCACGGTGGAGAAATATCCCACACTTCTGCAAATGACATCCACCGTCAAAGCGAAAACGAAAGCATCGCTGGCCGAATTGTTCGCTGCGCTTTTTCCCTGCGCATCCATCACGGGCGCGCCGAAGGTCAGCACCATGAATATTATTTCTGAGTTGGAAACCACGCCGCGCAAGATCTACACGGGCAGCATCGGGCACATTGCACCGAATCGCAAGGCGCGGTTCAATGTTGCCATCCGCACGGCGTTGATCGACAGGGAGCAAAACAAGGCGGAATATGGCGTGGGCGGCGGCATCGTCTGGGACTCGACGAGCGCTGATGAATACAGCGAGGCCCTGCTCAAAGCCCAAGTGTTGACCCAGCGACCGCAAAGTTTTTCCCTGCTCGAAACCCTGCTGTGGACGCCAGAAGAGGGTTACTTCCTGCTCGAAAAGCACCTCGCGCGCGTAGCTGATTCGGCAGAGTTTTTTGACTTTGAATTTTCAACAAATAAACTAGAAACACATCTTGCCCAAATCGCCAGCGGATTTACCTCTCCCCAGCGAATCCGAGTTTTGGTAAACCGCTCGGGCGAAATCAGCGTGGAAGCGAAGGATTTCCATCCGCAAAAAAGAGCATTCAAAGCCCAGCTTGCGGAAAAACCGATGGACTCTCACAACATCTTTCTTTTTCATAAAACGACAAAAAGAGAAATGTATCCCTCCCCCGTTCTCGACGATATCCTTCTCTACAACGAAAAAGACGAACTGACCGAATTCACCATCGGCAATCTCGTCGTTGAAATGGATGGTCAACTGTTCACGCCGCCGATCTCCTGCGGCCTTCTGGCAGGCACATTTCGCGCTTACCTACTTGAAACAGGAAAAATCAGAGAGCGGATCATTCTCAAAAGCGAACTACCTGATTGCACAAAAATATTTCTCATCAATTCTGTGCGAGGATGGGTGGATGTGGAGATGGGATAATAGGGAATCCAAATCTTGTTGCCGCATATTATTTTTTTACAGGAAAGCAAAAAGAGTCGGCATCTTTTTCCAGATGCCGACTCTTTTCAATATCAATTACTGCTGATAAGCAACCGTCACCGAAACGGAGCCATCTCCAACGGGAGCGCCACCAATGACAACGGTCTTCCCATTACCTTCGAAGAACATGGCAATCATACCGCCGAAGGTCGTGGTCATTGAAGTGTCTTCGGTGTAACCTTGCTTGCTCAGTTCATCGCGATAGAACTTCATCACATCGTCAGCGCTCATATTCGTCTGATAAGTGACCGATTGCGGCGTGCTGATCACATTAAACGCATCGCCAGTTACAGGGAAGGGCGATTCGCCGCCTACAGTAATATCACCGCCATCCTGTTCCACAGGCGGGATCGTGGGCGCTTCGAAGTCGTCATCACTATCCTGAGGGACACCAGGCATCTCGGGAGTATCAAAACCATTATCACCACCACCCATGATCGTCTGGCAGGCCAGTGAAGCCAAAACAAGAGCCACTATTGCAAGCAAAACACTATATTTTTTCATTTTCTTCTCCTTGAGCTAAGTTTCAGTCATTATACATAGCCCACAGGGAATGTTAATCCCCTTAAAGTATAATTAAACTCATTATGAATAAACTTGCGCAATCCACCTCGCCATATTTGCTCCAACATGCCAATAATCCAGTTGACTGGTACCCATGGGGGAGCGAAGCCATTGAAAAGGCAAAGGCTGAAGACAAGCCGATCTTCCTTAGCATCGGATATGCGGCATGCCACTGGTGTCACGTCCTTGCTCATGAGTCTTTTGAAAATCCCGAGACCGCTGCGTTCATGAACGAGAACTTCATCAACATCAAGGTGGATCGCGAAGAGCGCCCCGACCTCGATGGCATTTACATGCAGGCCGTCGTCGCCATGACGGGCTCAGGCGGGTGGCCCATGTCTGTTTTTCTTTCACATGACCTCAAGCCGTTTTATGCAGGCACCTACTTTCCGCCTGTACGCCGCTTCAACCTGCCCGCATTCATGGATATCCTTTCAGGGCTTTCCAACGCCTGGAAAAATGACCGCGCAGAAATAGAAAAAGTCGGCGAACAAGTCAATGGATATTTACAGAATCAAAATCAAAACAAGTTGAATGATCCGCTTTCGCGCGAACACCTCGACGCCATCGCCAAATCTTTGGAAGGCGCATATTACTGGGGTTATGGTGGCTGGGGAGATGCCCCAAAGTTTCCACAGCCGATGGCGCTTGAATTTTTACTTCACCATTCCATCGCCAACAAAACAGACGAACATCTCAAGCTCGTCAATCACTGCCTGTACATTATGGCACGCGGCGGCATGTACGATGTGGTCGGCGGCGGCTTCTCGCGCTACAGCACCGATAATTTCTGGCGCGTGCCGCACTTCGAGAAAATGCTTTACGACAACGCCCTGCTCGCCCGCGCCTACCTGCACGCATGGCAAGTCACTAAAGATCCATTTTTCCAACGCATTGTTGAAGAAACGCTTGGATTTGTCAGCCGCGAGCTCACCCACGAACAGGGCGGCTTTTATTCCTCGCTTGATGCTGACTCGGAAGGTGTGGAAGGCAAATTCTATGTTTGGACTCTCGATGAGATTCGCGCAACACTAAAAGAAGAATCAGAGTTTTTTGAAGCGGCATACGGAATCACCCTCGAAGGGAATTGGGAAGAGAAGACAGTCCTGCAACGCTCCATGGATGACGCCTCCCTTGCCGCCCGCTTCAAACTTAACCTTGAAGCTGTTCCCGTCAAACTGGCAGAATCTCACTCCAGGCTTTTATCGGTCCGCGCCACGCGCATTCGCCCCGGCACCGATGACAAAGTCCTCACCGCGTGGAATGGGCTTATGCTGGCAGCCTTCGCCGAATCAGCCCGAGTCCTCGCAGAATCCTCCTCACATTCCAGCAACTATCTTGATCTGGCTACGCGCAGCGCAGAGTTTTTATTATCGAACCTTCGCCCCGATGGGAAGCTACATCGCTCCTGGCGCGATGGTCGCATTACGGATGAAGTCTTCCTCGAAGATTATGCCGCGTTAATCCTCGGTCTGCTCGAACTTTATCAAACCGATTTCAACAACAAATGGTTTTCATCTGCCCAAATATTGACAGATGAAATGATCGAAAAATTCAGCGACCCCGAAGGTGGTTTCTTCGACACACCTCATACTGGCGAAACATTGTTGTTCCGCCCAAAGGATACGTTCGACAATGCCACGCCATCGGGGAATGCGCTGGCATGTGAAGCGCTGTTGAAAATGGCCGCTTACACCGACAACGGAAAGTATCGCGACCTTGCAGAACAATCCCTGCGCCTCATCAGCGAAGCTGTTTTGCGGCATCCGCTTGGGTTTGCTCGCTGGCTGTCCGCGATGGAGAATGCCTTGGGAAACATGAAGCAGATTGCAGTGTTGGGCGAAGCGGGTGAGGAAAACTTCGAGCGTATGATCAAAGCGATTCGAGCAGAATACAGACCGGGCGTAGTAGTGGCCGCTTCCGCCTATCCCCCATCAAAAAATGCACCAGCCCTGTTGGAACAGCGCACGCTCATCAATGGGGAGGCTACCGCCTATGTATGCGAAGGCTTTGTTTGTAAACAGCCAACCACTGATGTTGAAATACTCATTGCGCAGATCAACGCATGACAAAAAAACTGGGAGGCATTTTTTTTGCTGCATTGACAGCATTTCTAGTCTACCGCTTCACGGTCCGATACTATTTCGGCGAAGTACAAGAGAACGCAATAGATTTCCCGTCATATTACCATGCGGCAAAATTAACATTTGAGCAAAACAAATCGCCATACATAAAAGCAAATTGGAACATTGCAGAAGAAGCATATAAAAACGAGACAGGCGAAGATATCCTATATCCATTTTTATACCCGCCGCCAAGCCTGCTATTCTTCAGGCTTTTTACCCTGCTTGAATATGAACCCGCAAAGCGATTCATGCTGGGATTAAATCACTGGCTCACACTGGTATTTATCCCCCTATTCTTTTTCGGTATTCTCAAATTACGCCCGCATAACCTGCTTCCCATCGTTGGGACTCTTTATCTTTACAACTTTTTTCCCCTCATCCTGACGTTATACACAGGCCAGATCAATCTGTTGATTCTATTGTTAATCCTACTTACATGGCTGGGGATCCATGAAAAATGGAAGCCGTTTGTGGTCGCCCTGCCTTTGGCGTTGAGCATCGTGTTGAAACTCTATCCTGTTTTGTTCTTCGTTATTTTTTTCATACGCAGGGAATATAAAGTAATTTTATACACACTGTTCCTTCTGATCGTCATATCAGCAGTTTCAACGCCATTTCTGCCGCACAACATCTGGCTGGATTGGATCGAAAATGTCGCTTCAAAAGGATATCTTCAAGATCTTCCAGGAGTTGCCGCAGGCAAGCCAGCAAACCAAAGCGTAAATGCCCTGCTTGTTCGTACCATGTATGGATTGAACGTTCGATTCGATCCATTATTTACCCTACCCGACTGGATTGTCCGCATCTCGCCATATATTATTTGCGGCCTGATTGGTTCGATCTCCCTGGCAGCGACCTGGTTGTCTCGCGATCATAAAAACAACGCGAACATGCAGTTTGGTATCTGGTTAACCGCTATGTTCCTGATCGCGCCATTCTCATGGGACCATCATCTTGTCTTGATCCTGCCTGCGATTTTTATCGCCATCTACGAGGCTTGGAATCGCAAGCTGTATATTGCACTCCCTGTATTACTCGGAACATCATTTTTTCTTGCACTTAACTTTAATTTCAATAATCCATCGTTTCGAGAAGGCTGGCGCACATTATTAATCTCTGCGAAACTGTATGCAGTCGCAATCGTTTGGCTCTTCTTTGTTCTAGCTTCACTCATGGGATTAAAGGGGTTAAAATCAGAACATCAATCAAAAAAGTGGACAACATTTCATGGAAATCTTCGTTGAAAATTTAATTAAAATCCTTCTGGCTGTAGTCGTTGGTGGAGTGATCGGGGCAGAACGCGAATATCAGGATAAAGCCGCTGGCTTTCGCACGATCATTCTGATCACGCTTGGCTCGGCATTGTTCACGATTTTCTCTATGACTATGGATCCCGGTTTCACCCGCTCGCGCGTTGCGGCAAACATCGTGACGGGCATCGGCTTCCTTGGCGCAGGTGCCATTGTGCGAGAAGGCGGAAAGATAGGCGGGCTGACCACAGCCGCCACCATCTGGCTCTCTGCCGCGCTGGGCATGGGAATTGGCGCAGGTGACCTCTATCTTTCCCTCACAGCAACCGTGGTAACCCTGTTGGTTTTGCTGGTTTTTCCACGCATTGGTGAACGCATTGACCACATCCGTGAGGCGCGCTCTTATAGGATGGTAATCAGTACTACTAATCTCAAGAAAATGGAAAAGGTGGAAAAAGCTTTAGATGACTGCTCTTTGAAGGTCCTTGAACACCATCAGGCAAAATCAGAAAGCGAGATCATCAGCACATGGAAGACAGTTGGCTCGCCTGCCAACCAGGAAAAATTCACGCAACTGATGTTGAAGGATAAGGATATCAAGGAGATGGATTACTAAACCCATCATTTCCCCATCTACATAAAAAAACAGAAGGCTCTCTTACGAGAGCCTTCTGTTTTTACTTGGGTTCTTCTTTTGTTTCAGGCGTATCGGCCTGTTCTTCTTTTGTGCCCAATCCATCACGGAAAGACTTGATACTGCGTCCAAGCTCTCCAGCAACCTTGCCAATACGGCCCGGGCCAAACAGGAGAACGATGATAACCAGGATGATGATCCACTCTGCGCCACGCGGTAGTCCTAACATAAAACACTCCTTTTGTGATTTTCAACCTTATCGTACCACAGTTGAATGAAAAAATAATTAGAGTGATCTGCGAGAGAAGAAGCCTTCGATGTAGCGAATGGCGCGGCGAACGAACGAGCGCAGGCGTGCAAAAAGGCGATATTGTTCGGGGTGGATCTGTTTCTTCGCGGGGATGGGACCCGTCCACTCCACAACCATGGCGCCCCAGGTCAACCCGCCGCCGAAGCCGACGAAAACGACCTTGTCTCCACTTTTGAGGCGTCCATTTTGAATGGCTTCCACGGTCGCGATCGGGATGGATGCGGTGGAAGTGTTGCCATATCGATCCACGTTGATCACGAATTTTTCCAATGGCATCTTCAGGTATTTGGCCGCAGTTTCGATAATGCGGTAATTGGCTTGATGAGGGATGATGCAATGAATGTCATCGGTGGTCATCTTCACCTGTTCGAGCGCCTCCAGGACGGCACGTCCCATCACACGCGTGGCAAAGCGGAATACTTCCTTTCCGTCCATGTGAACAAAATGCTTTCCTTCATGGATGGTTAACTCGGAGGCAGGGAAATGCGAGCCGCCGCCCGGCAGGGTCAACGTATCGGCACCTGAACCGTCAGAATGCATCACGGCAGACATAATTCCACCGGGAATGTCACTGGCCTGTAAAACAAACGCGCCCGCGCCATCACCAAACAAAATGCAGGTGCCGCGATCCTTCCAATTGACGAAGCGCGAAAGTACCTCAGTTCCAACAACCAGCGCATTCTTGATGGATCCGCTGCGGATGGCCTGCGCGGCCATGTTGACGGCGAAAATAAAGCCTGTGCAGGCGGCTTGCAAGTCAAACGCTCCGGCTTTGGTGGCGCCAATCTGGTCTTGAATAATACAAGCTGTTGCGGGGAAAATATATTCAGGTGAAGAGGATGTGCAAATGATCAAATCCAATTCGGTGGGAGCAAGGTTTGCCACCTGCAAAGCCTTGACCGCCGCCTCCACACCCAGCGTGGACGGGAACTCATTCTCGCGGGCAATGCGGCGCTCACGGATGCCGGTACGGTCACGGATCCATTGATCGTTGGTATCCACCAGTTTGGAAATATCATCATTTGTAAGCACCGGTTCCGGAACATACATGCCCCAACCTGTAACATGCGCGAATGGCATTCTTTCTCCTTTACTTAATGAAGCGGCTTAGAACGAGAGTGGCATTATGTCCGCCAAATCCAAACGAATTGGACATGACGTGATTGGGCTCTGCTTTGCGAGGTTGATTGGGAACGTAATCAAGATCGCATACAGGGTCGGGCGTTTCATAGTTCATCGTGGGAGGCAGGATGTTATCCATGATCGTCAATGCGCAGAAAACAGCCTCAACTGCACCGGAAGCACCCAACAAATGGCCGGTCATGGACTTGGTGGATGAGACGGGAATTTTATATGCCAGTTCCCCAAACACGGTTTTGATCGCACTGGTCTCAGATTTATCATTCAAATATGTAGATGTACCATGAGCGTTGATATAGCTGATATCTTCAAGCTTGAGTCCTGCATCTGCCAGCGCAATGCTCATGGAGCCAACCGCACCCGCGCCATCCTCAGAAGGAGCAGAGATGTGATGGGCATCATCGGTCGTGCCGTAGCCGCTAAATTCACATAAAATGTTCGCGCCGCGCGCCTGGGCATATTCGAGAGATTCCAGAATAAGCACACCCGCACCCTCCCCCATCATGAAACCATCGCGGTCCTTATCGAAGGGACGTGAAGCCCGCAGCGGCTCATCATTTCGCGTGGACAGGGCGGTCATGGAATTCATGCCCGCCATGGCAATGGCGTTAATAGCCGCTTCTGAAGCGCCCGCGATCATCACATCGGCAGAGCCGCGGCGGATCATTTCAGCAGCTTCACCCAGAGCGTTTGTGCCAGAAGCACAGGCAGTAGCCAAAGACATGTTCGGTCCGCGCACGCCGAGACGGATGGCGATATTTCCCGCCGCGCCATCCGAGATCATCATTGGGATGAGGAATGGGCTGACTCGGTCAGGTCCGCGTTCACGCATGACATCATATTGTTCAAGCAGGGAACTGATACCCCCAATGCCCGTACCGATCAAAATGCCGATACGGTCACGGTTCGATTCATCGATCTTGAGGCTGGCATGTTCCACCGCCTCCAAAGTTGCGGCTGTGGCAAATTGTGTAAAGCGATCCATCTTGCGCGCATCGCGCGTGCCGAATAGCGCAACCGGGTCGAATCCTTTTACTTCTGCTGCGAATTTTGTCTTATGCGCACTCGCATCAAAGGTTGTGATGGGGGCAGCACCGGATTTTCCAGCGAGCAATGCCTGCCATGTATCCTTTGAATTATTCCCCACAGGGCTGACGCAACCCAGCCCCGTTACAACGACGCGTTTTCTCATTCGTATTCTCCTTGATTACAAGCAGTAATTTTAAAATATTTAATCGAAGACGAGGACAAGTTCCACACTCGTCCTCGTCTTCATATAACACTATACGGAGGTGGAAGACACGCCGAAAAATTAGAGTTTCTTCAGCGTATTCCACACCTGCTGAAGGTGCATTCGGTCATGGTCGGCCATAAAACCGATCACTTCCAGGAAATCCGTTGGTCCAAAGATGGCGTGACGGGCCTTGCGCTCCCATGTTTCGGCGGGGATCTGGGAAAGCAAATTCAAGGTTTCGCGCCGCGCATCATTAAATTCCTTCACTGCAAGCGGGCCATTTTCATGCAAATAATCCCTCTGGCTTGCCCATACACTTGTATCCGGACGGGGAATAAACGGTTCATTTTGTTCGGAAAACAACTTAATCTGCATATGATGGATTTCGCGCTCGGTATCGAGCATATGACAGACGATCTCGATCATCGCCCAATCTTCTGCCGAGGGTTCACGCGCCCAAGTGGTTTCATCCAATCCGTGCAACAAACCATTCATGGCGGCGGGAGTAGCGGATAAAACCCCCAGGATCGAATCCATTGTTTTGAAGGATGGAATTAGGGCGGAGAGATCGGTGGATTCTAGCCAACGGCGCAGATCAGACAAATTACCGCGCACCCCCGCTTCAGGTCCAGACGTGGAAGCGGGTTCATTTTCCACGTGAAATGCAGCCAGCCCAAGCATCTTCGAAGGTTTGATGTCGCGTTCGATGTCGTTGCCAACCATCAACACAGGACCATCCGGCCAGCCCATAAGCCCGAGGACTTCGGCATAATAGGCAGGGTGCGTTTTCGTAAAGTGGAAATTCTCGAAAGAGGAAACGATCTCGAACTGCTCAGGTTCAAAACCCGCCCAGCGCAGACGAGAATATGTAGCCTCACGTGGAAAAAGCGGATCGGTAGCCACGGCAATCCGATATCCCTTTGAAAACGCCCACTCCACAAATTCCCGTGCCTCGGGCCTCTGTGTGGTCAGGCTTCCCAGTGAAGGAAAAATATTATCGTAGAAATTTTCAAGGGGAGCCCGTAGCACGTCAGGGGCAAGATTCATGCGTGGATAGAATTCCGCGTCGAATACCTGCACGAGCGTGCGGGAAAAATCATCACTCGTGTTCATGGCATTGGTGCCCGCCATCAGGGCGCGCAGCATGATATCGGGTGCAACGTATGTGCCTAGTTCCTTCGCCAAAGCCTGAAAATACGCTGGGATAAAGGCTTCCATATTGGTATTGAGCAATGTGTCGTCGAGATCGATCAGAAGTGTTAGCGTCATAGTATTATTGGACTCCCCCGCGGAGTCAGGAATCATTCTTTTATTTCGAATTTGAACGGCAAATCGTGGCACTTGCCGCAGCCGATCTGCGGCTCGGAAACAGCCTGGTTTACCTTTTCACAAAACGCGCTCACCTGCACCCGCCGTTGAAAAATGGCGGTAATGGGACGTTCCACAGTGACCTTCAATTGCATGTGCTGACAGGAATTTGCGCGGGCAATATCCGGCACGGGGCATGTTTTACACAGGTCACGCGTCCAAGCCTGACCGTGGACCTGAAGCAAACGGCACTCCTCGTCATTGCGGCCACGGAAATAATTGCCATAGAAATGTGGGCATTCACGCCCTGCGGGTGTTTTCATTTTTGGGATAATTGATAAAAAACGGAGCGCAGGCTTCAGTCTGTGCCGTGCTTGGGACCAAATCCGCGCTCCTGTATTTGTGATGGGGTTTCAAAGAGGATCAGGCTGAGAGCCTGACCGGCAGCTACACGCGGGTGACGTATTCGCCTGTGCGTGTGTCCACACGAATGACATCGCCGACAACCACGAAGTTGGGGCACTGCACCGTCACACCAGTTTCGGTGATGACTTTCTTGGTGACGCCGGTGGCGGTATCGCCGCGAATGGCCATTTCAGCTTCGACGACCTTCAGGTCAACCGAGGTGGGCAATTCCACATCGATGGCTTCACCTTTGTAGAAGGTCAATTTCACTTCCATGCCTTCGGTGAGGAACTGGGCACTATCACCAAGGGATTCTTTCTTAATGCCGGGCTGTTCAAATGTGACGTTATCCATAAAGTAGTAGAGATCGCCATCGTTATACAGGTAGGAAACATTGGCGAAATCGAGTGATACATCCTGAACCGACTGGCCGGAGCTGAATGTGCGCTCAATGTTGGCGCCGGTCAGCAAATTGCGGGCCTTTACTTTAATATTGGCATTGCCGCGACCGGTCTTATTGTGGCTGTAGTCCAATACCTTTAGGAGATTGCCGTCCAATTCAAATGTGACGCCCTTGCGAAGTTCATTTACATCTATCATGCTTGCACTTTCCTTGATTAATTGAATTTGATTTTTTACGTGAGCGGGCAGATTATACCAATGAGTTGCAAATCGTGGCTAGGCTGGGGTAAACCACGCGGAATGGAAAGCGCAAAATCAGTGTGAGGCTTCGGAGGTTGGATCGTCGCTGAGGAGTTGTACGGCATGCGGAAGAACAGGCAGGACGGTTTGCAGGTTTTCCACGGCCCCCTTTGGGCTGCCGGGTAGGTTGATGATGAGAGTTCGTCCGCGAATGCCTGCGACGGAGCGGGAGAGCATGGCGTGGGCTGTCTTTTTCAGGCTATCGGAGCGCATGGCTTCAGCAAGCCCAGGCGCTTCACGCTGGATGACTGCACGGGTGGCTTCAGGGGTCACATCGCGTTGGGCAAAACCAGTGCCGCCTGTGGTAAGGATGATATCAAACTGTCCACTGTCGGCCCAGGAGATCAGCGCGGCGCGGATGGCAGATTCATCGTCGGGGAGAATCGCTTGATTGGCGACCAACCAGCCCTGAGCGCGGACAAGATCCGCAAGGGCGGGTCCAGAAGCATCCTCGCGCTCGCCTCGCGCTGAACGGTCAGAGAGGGTCATAATCCCAAATCGAATCGCCATGATCTTTACCACTAAAAGGCTAAACCGCCTGGATCACTTGCTTGAGAATCATGATGAGATCGTCGGGCATGTAGGGTTTCATCAAGAAACCGTTTGCACCGCGACGGACACACTCATCCCTGACATCGGAACCGGAAGACATAACCACACGCGTGGCGGCGGTCTCTGCTGAACTTCGAATGTTGGACAAAATATCCAACCCACTCTGGCCGGAAAGATGCACGTCCAACAAAACGACATCGGGTTTTTCATTGAGAACCGCCAGTGGAACATCGGCATCGGCTTGCAGGGCCAGTGCATCAAATCCCTCCATTTTGAGCAGGGTCTTCAACAACGAGACCATGGTAATGTCATCTTCGGCGATTAATACTTTTACTTTTGCCATTTTTCTTTACTTTCGTTGGTTTGGATTTTTTTGTGGTTGTCTTGCTGGCTTTCTTTTTTACCGGCCCCGCCTTTTCCAATGCGGCATTGAGCACGTCTTCCACAGATTCGGCAAAAATAAATTTCATGGATTGCCTGATCTCGTCAGGGACATCTTCAATATCCGATTCGTTGCGCTTCGGCAGGATCACGGTGGTCAGTCCATTGCGATGGGCCGCCAATACTTTTTCCTTGACGCCGCCGATGGCTAAAACCTGACCTCGCAATGTGATCTCTCCGGTCATGCCTACCTGTGGCTTGACCTTGCGGCCAGAGATCAACGACACCAGAGATGTGGCCATCGCCACACCTGCAGAGGGTCCATCCTTGGGTTGGGCTCCTGCAGGAATGTGCATGTGCAGATCGAATTTGTTGAAAAATTCCTCGGGCACATTCAAGGATTCGGCACGCGAACGGACGTATGACAACGCCGCGCGCGCAGATTCCTGCATGACATTTCCGATTGAGCCAGTGACTTGAAAACCGCGCCCGCCGGGCATGGCAGTCGTTTCGATAAACAAAATATCACCGCCAAAGGCTGTCCATGCCAGGCCAGGGACCACACCAGGAATGGATGTGCGCTTGTTGAGTTCCTCTGTGCCATGGAAAATCGGATGGTCGAGGTATTCCTCCACCAATTCGGGCGTGATCTCGAATTTTTCACCTTTGTGTTCGGCGATCTTCGTGCCGACCTTGCGGCAGACTGCACCAATCTTGCGCTCCAAGTTACGCACTCCCGCTTCACGCGTATATTGGCGGACAATCATTTTCAAAGCATCGTCGTTAAACGAAATCTCATCCTGATGAAGGCTATTCTCCCGAATCTGACGCGGAATGAGGTAGCCGCGCGCAATGGCCATCTTCTCGTTTTCGGTATAGCCCGAAAGGAAAATCATCTCCATGCGATCACGCAATGGACCGGGGATGGTCTCAAGCGTGTTCGCGGTGGTAATGAAAAAAACCTGCGAAAGGTCGAAGGAAACTTCAAGATAGTTATCGCGGAACTCACCGTTTTGTTCAGGGTCCAAAACTTCGAGCAAGGCCGAAGCGGGATCACCGTGAAAGTCATAGGTAAGCTTGTCCACTTCATCAAGCATGAAAACGGGATTCTTGGAATCCACGCGGCGCAGGGATTGCAAAATGCGTCCCGGCATTGCGCCGATATAGGTGCGGCGATGTCCGCGGATCTCGGCTTCATCACGCACACCGCCAAGCGATGCGCGGATGAATTTGCGTTCCATTGCGCGGGCGATGGATTGCCCGAGCGATGTTTTGCCTACGCCGGGAGGGCCGACAAAACACAAAATGACGCCTTCACGTTCACGGCGAATAAAATCATCAGAGGGGGCTTTTTCCTCATCCTTGCGGTCGAGGCGCAATTTGCGGATGGCAAGGAATTCGAGGATGCGGTCTTTTACATCTTCAAGGCCGAAATGATCCTTGTTAAGGATCTCTCGTGCATGTCCGATCTCGAGGTTATCCTGTGTAGATTTCGACCACGGAAGCGACACGAGCCAATCCAAATACGTGCGGATGACACCATACTCAGCCGCAGCTGTCGGAAGACGCGACAGGCGGTCCAACTCCTGTTTGGCCTGTTTATGGGCCTCCTCGGGCATTTTCGCCTCTTCGATCTTTTTGCGAAAATCCTCCGTCTCAACAGATTGTTCATCCCTGTCACCCAGCTCACGCTGGATGGCTTTCATCTGCTCGCGCAGGAAGTATTCACGTTGAACTTTTTCGATCTCACCGCGCGCTTCGTTTTGGATCTTCTGCCCGATTTGCAAAACTTCCGCTTCGCGGACAAGCAAACCGATCAGCTTCTTCAGTTTTTCATAAACAGAATCCAACTCGAGAATTTCCTGTGCATCCTGCAAATTGATGCGCTGGAAGTTCGCGATCGTATAAACGGTTTGCAAAGGGTCTTCCAGTGAGGTGATGGAGCCCACCAATTCATCGGGGAACGATGGGATCATTTGTGTGATCTGCTGGAACTGGTCGCGTGCGTTACGGGCCAACGCACTGGTCTCGAGATTCGTTTCCACGGTTTCGGGAATCAGGCTGATCCGCGCTCTCAAATAAGGTTCGTCCCCTACAAACTCTTCGATACGGAACCGTTCCATGCCCTGAACCAGCAGGCGGATGGTCCCGTCTGGGGCGCGCAACAAACGATGCACAGTGGCAATAGTGCCAACCTGATACAGTTCATTCGGGCCAGGGGTCTCCAACTCAGGGTTGAGTGCAGCAACGAGGCCGACCAATTTATCGCCGCCAACGACATCATCCACCAATTTTACGGAGCGCGGCTGTCCGACTGTCAGCGGGACGGCGGTGTTGGGGTATACGACCACTCCGCGCAACGGCAGAATTGGAAGTGTATCGGGGAATTTCTGTCCCTCGTTTTTCTCACCATTTTCCGGTGCTTGCGAAGCGCCATCATCCTTTTGAAAACGGGCAAGGGCCGACGACATGAACATTTTCATCAGTTCCTCGTCGGTCTCGCCCATCGATTGTAAAAACTCATTGATTCCGGTTTGCCACCGTTCTGCAGGCATATGTTTATTCAACCTTGATCTGTTTTGGTGTTGCTTTCGGGAGGGTAACGGTTAGGAATCCGTCTTTGTATTCCGCAATTGCGTGATCGATGTCCACCGGCCCGGGCAGACCCAGGGCGGTTGCAAATTTGCCGAAACGGATTTCCATTTGGTGATACGCGCGCCGTTCGGGGGCATCGGGGCGCACCCCTGCAATCAGCAGGGTATTGTTCTCTATCGAGACTTCAAAATCATCTTCATTCATTCCCGCTATTTCAACGCGGACGACGTAAGCATTTTCAGTTTCGTATTCATCAGTGGGAGGACTCCATACATTTGAGCGGACCTGCCAGCTCACTGCATGAAGGATTTCACGGCGCGTCTCCAACAACGCTGCGCTTGATTTACGTACGATCGCAGGCATGGATATTCTCCTTCACAATATGCGCTTTTCGGAAGAATTTGGCGCCTCCGGCGGGTTTCGAACCCACAACCTACTGCTTAGAAGGCAGTTGCTCTATCCATTGAGCTACGGAGGCATTATTTAAAACTACTCGCCTGATTCCGCAATCGGTATGCTGATCTCAAATGGTCTCAAGCCGCGATACACACGCGGACCGGCGATCGTCTTCAATATTGTATCTGCCGGGCGGCCAAGTTTCTTGCCGAGTTCTTCAGCAGACATGGGAGTGTTCCCATTCACGAGAAAAATACGAAATACTGCCTCCACCATTGCGGTATGCGCATCGGAGAATTCGGGCAGTAATGCGCAATGACTCATCAGGGCATGTTGTATACCATCCACCTGCTTTACTTCTGCAGTCTGTGGGTCGATCCAGTCGATCATTCCACCTTCGTCCATTTCGGCAAAGGCTTCCTGATGTTCGGCACACAACAAGGAACGCAGAAATACATGCCAGTCCCGTTCGCTCTTCTTCCACCATTCAAAATCAATATGAAATGGGGTCTTGGCTGTCGGTTTTAATAAACTCATTAGGCCTCCTCATCCAGGCGGAAGTGCAGATCGCCTACATGTTTGAAGGCAGGGTTGGTTTCCAATAAAGCAAAAAGCGGCGCAGGTGGAACGCGGCGCACAAGATTTATCGCCGCATATAATTCCTGGGCGTGTACATGTCCCTGCGGATTTGATTTGGTTAATTCACGCATGACCGAAAGCACGAGGTCATTAAACGATTGCTTCTTTTCCCAAACAGGGTCAAGTGACTTGAAATCAGGCACATGGATCACCATGCGGTCATTGAATTCAGCGGTGATCGGTTGTTTCAACATGGCAAAAACGAAGCCGCCATCCTTGCCAACCAATACAGTGCGGACCCAATCTTTTGAAGACCGCTGGCTCTTTACTTCCACGATCACTTCGCCGGGCTTTTCACCGCGCTTCAACTGCACGATCGAACCCGGGATTAATTGATGAGCCTTATACCATTCGCGCAAACCGTACACATATCCATACTCGAGCACGACCCAAGCAGGAATGCGTTGTTTGGTCTTGCCATCTACGAGAGTAAAACGTACACGCGGCGATTCGTATGCCGTGGGAAACAATCTGCGAGCCCGTGCAGACATGGGTAAAGTGCCAGCTCGCAAATGGGGGTAGATCAAAGTGATCGTAATGGATGAAATGTCGCCGTGGGCATCATCTTTATCAGGCGGGGTCAATTCATCATCTAATTGATCTTCAAGATTTCTGATCTCAGCACTGAGAACACTGCGATCATGTTCAATCTCTGAATAGCGTAACGGAGCCGGCACTTCACGTACAAAATCAGGTTCAAGGCGGTATAAGCACCACAATACTTGTCCGGCAGGGCCAACCTCATCAAAACGTTCGTCGCTCTGCAAGGCATAGTTCAGGGAAAATTCAGCCAGTTTGGGGTTTACGCTGGCGGGCAATTCAATATCTTTCATCAGTGCTTCGGTGGTAAGAGGTTCGCCGCCTGCCATATCCAGTACGGCTTCAGCGAGATTCAATTGTCCCTGATTGATATCAATCAAAAGAGAGCGTGGGAACCAGCTCCCGGCAATTTTCACAAGGCCGTGATCTGAATTGAAAGAAGCCTCAAGTTTCTTTTCGATCTGATCACCAAAATCACGTAAAATGGACTCGGCGCTTAATTCGTTTTTTTCTGGCTCGGCAATCGGTGCATCGTTCAAATAGTGCATTTCAAGGTTTGCGGCAAACAGACGCTCCGTGCGGTCTTCCATGGCAATCGTAAGCACATCGAAACCGCTCGACGAAGGATTCACTCCTTCGCGCAATGCAGTCACTGTGCCGCGTTTCCAATCCAACGCAGGAAAAACAATATCTTCACCAACTTGATATTTTTCTTTGGGCAGATAACTCCTGCCCGCAGCTTTATGCTTTCCCTCTGCCGCTGCACGCTCAGCCTTGATACGTGCATCTACAAACTCGAAGGAGAGATCCCGCGTTGTTAGCGGCGTCTCACGTTCAAAAAGATAATTATGCAGATTTTCAACATCTTGTGGAGTAATCTGAATGGATAACCAATATTCGGTGGGGAGTGAAAATGCGCCTGCCATACTCAGCCTTGAAATGAATTTACGCTTTACGCGTGACAGGCAGATTATACCTTACCTTGCAGATACTATCTATATTTTTATAAAAATACAGAATGCCGTAAGAAACCACATAATTTCCACATCAAATCAACCTGAAAGCTAGTTAAAGTTAGCCGCATTAAAAAGTGAAAGGAATTAATAAATGAATAAGACATTAATTTTCAGCCTGATTTTACTCACGGTCATAGCCACAGCCTGTGGAGTACAAGCGGCTCAGCCTTCGCCCCTGCCTGCCACTGCAACTGAGGCAGTGATCGTCCCTGCGGCAACAAACACATCCGTCCCCGTCCCCACAGAGGCGCAAGTCTCTCAGACAGAAAGCCCCACTCAACCAGCGGCGCCCACGGTCAGCTTTGCAAACGACATCCTGCCGATCTTTAATAATAGCTGCAACAAATGTCATGGTGTTGAACAGGTTAAGGAAGGCCTCGACATGAGAACATACGAAACCCTCATGGCAGGCTCATTCAACGGCAGTGTCGTCACCCCCGGCAGCGCCAACGACAGTTTCCTGGTCGAACAGATCATCAAGGGTGAAATGCCCAAGCGCGGACAAAAACTATTGCCCGCACAAATCCAACTCATCATAGATTGGATCAATGCAGGCGCACTGAACAACTAGACCCGTCCCACACATCAAAAAAACAAAAACGACTTGCTCAAAAAGAATCAAGTCGTTTTTGTTTCACCAGTCATTTGACTTGCACATTTGTAACCTTCCTCACTTGACTTTTCACCCCGCCCGTCGTAAAATCCTATTAATCTGATTAATCAGATTACAACTATGGTTTTACGCGAACGCATCTCCCCTGAACTCTCTGAATTTCTGCGCTATTTGGCTTCACATGAAGAAGCTGAAGGCAGTCTGCCCTCGTTAAACGACCTGAGCCGTGAACTTGGTATCAGCCTGGCAGGGTTGCGTGAGCAACTTGAGGTGGCACGCGCACTTGGTTTGGTCGAAGTCCGCCCTCGTACTGGAACGAGACGACTGGCATACTCATTTGCACCCGCTGTGATGAAAAGCCTCGCGTACGCATTGACCCTCGACCAAAGCAACTTCGAAAAATATTCGGAACTGCGAAACCACATCGAAACCGCCTACTGGGATGAAGCAGTTGCCCTGCTGACCGAAGAAGACAAACTTGAATTAAAGAACATTGTTGCACGCGCGCTGGAAAAACTGCATGGAAAGCAGGTACAGGTTCCGCACGAGGAGCATCGCAAATTACATTTGCTCATTTACAGCCGTCTCAACAATCCCTTTGTCACGGGTCTGCTGGAAGCCTATTGGAATGCGTACGAAGCCGTCGGTCTAAACATGTATGCAGGCGGAATCGACTATCTCGAAGAAGTTTGGGGCTATCACAAGACCATGGTTCAAAGTATTTGCAATGGAAATTACGCGGCGGGGCGCAAAGCGCTGATCACACACATCGACCTGCTCGCCCATCGTCCGATATAAACTAAGGAGTCACATGAATAAGATCATCAACGATTTTTCCATAACAGTTGGCACAGTGAACGGTTCCGGCAGTTCCACAGCCAACAACACCATCCTGCGCTCCATCTTCAAGATGGGAATTCCAGTCTCCGGCAAGAACCTCTTCCCTTCCAACATTCAAGGTCTGCCAACCTGGTATACCATTCGCGCCAATAAGGATGGATTTATCGCACACCACGAACAACGTGACATCGTCATTGCGATGAACCCCAACTCGTTCGTACGTGACCTGGCGTCTGTTGCTCCCGGCGGGGCATTTTTCTACGCTGACGAAATCAAGCAGCCCATCACCCGCACCGACATTGCCATTTATCCCATGCCGGTGAAAGCCATCGTGAAGAACGATCCAAACGTACCCACCGATTTCCGCGATCTCGTGGGAAATATGGTTTACGTCGGCATTCTTGCGCAAATGATTAATCTTGACATGGATAAGATCCTCGCCGCGCTGACCTTCCACTTCAAAGGCAAGCAGAAACCCATCGACATGAACTACGGCGCAGTCAAAGCTGGCGCAGAATGGGCAAAGGGCAATCTCGAAAAGAAGGATCCTTATTATGTCGAGGCGATGAATAAGACCGAAGGCATGATCATGGCGGATGGAAATACCGCCGCCGCGCTCGGTTCCATTTTTGGCGGCGTGCAATTTGCGGCTTGGTATCCCATCACCCCTGCAACCTCTCTGGCAGAATCGCTGAACGACTACCTGCCCCAACTCCGCAAGCGTGAAGACGGCAAGCATACCTACGCCGTTGTTCAGGCAGAAGATGAACTCGCCGCACTGGGCATGACTGTCGGTGCAGGCTGGGCAGGGTTACGCTCCATGACTTCCACTTCCGGGCCTGGCCTCTCCCTAATGACCGAGTTTGCAGGTCTCGCCTACTATGCAGAAACCCCCGTCGTCATCTGGGATGTGCAGCGCATCGGACCAAGCACCGGTCTACCAACACGCACTTCACAGGGCGACCTGACCTTTACCCATTTCATCGGCCACGGCGACTCACACTCTGTGATTCTGCTGCCTGGCGATGTATTCGAATGCTTTGAATTCGGCTGGCGCGCATTTGACGTTGCCGAACGCATTCAGACCCCTGTGTTCGTTCTAAGCGATCTGGATATGGGCATGAATCAATGGATGAGCAAACCCTTTGAATATCCCGAAACGCCAATGGATCGCGGCAAGGTCTTGTTCGAAAAAGATATCGAGGAACTCAAAGGCAATTGGGGACGCTACCTCGACAAGGACGGAGATGGAATCGGTTATCGCACCTTCCCCGGCAACAAGCATCCCTTAAGCTCCTACTTCACCCGCGGCACAGGTCACGACGAGTATGCCAAATACACTGAAGAAGCAGACATGTATTTGAAGAACATGGACCGCCTGAAGAGGAAGCACGAAACCGCCAAACAATACGTCCCCGCTCCTGTGCTTCGCTCCATGAAGGGTGCGACGGTTGGCATCATTGCGTTCGGTTCGACCGAAGCGGCTGTTATCGAAGCCCAGTATCAACTGGACAAAGATCATGGCATCAAAACTGATTTCCTACGCATACGCGCCCTACCTTTCACAAAGGAAGTGGATGCGTTCCTTGCGAAATATGACCAGATCTTTATTGTGGAAATGAACCGTGATGGACAGATGAATCAGATCCTGTTGACCGAATATCCGCAGTTTGCACACAAGTTCAAGTCTGTGGCATTTGGTGATGGCATGCCTGCTTCTGCCAAATGGGTCCGCGAGGGAATCCTTGCGAAATACACGAAGACTGGAACGCCGAAGAAAGCCGCAGTGGCGAAAACTGCGTCGAAGGCAAAAGCAGTTTCAGGGTCCAAAAAAGCAGCGGCCAAAAAGCCAGCAGTGAAGAAGCCTGTTGCCAAATCCAAGTCATCCGTGAAGTCAAAGCGGAAGTAACAACTTTATCAAGGAGCATATAAAATGACAGAAGCTCTCCCCATGGCCGGCACACCTGCAACAAATGTCAACCTCGCTGGCTTATCCAAAAATGAATATCGCGGCAACCCGAGCACCCTGTGCCAGGGCTGCGGACATAACTCGATCTCCAACCAAATCGTGACCGCGCTGTATGAAATGAACATCGTTCCCGAAGACGTGGTGAAATTCAGCGGTATTGGTTGTTCTTCGAAGTCACCGACTTACTTCCTGAACCGTTCCTTCGGTTTCAACAGCCTGCACGGACGCATGCCGTCCATTGCAACGGGCGCATTGTTTGGCGACCAGCAATTGAAGGGCATCGGCGTTTCTGGCGATGGCGACTCTGCCAGCATTGGCATGGGTCAATTCAAACACGTGATGCGCCGCAACGTGAACATGCTCTACATTGTCGAAAACAACGGCGTGTACGGCCTCACCAAGGGCCAATTCTCCGCAACCGCTGAAAAAGGCCTGAGCCTGAAGAAGCAGGGCGAAAATCCCTACATGCCTGTGGATATCTGCATGGAAGCCCTTGTTTCCAATGCGACCTTCGTTGCCCGCTCCTTTGCTGGCAACCCCAAGCAGGTGAAGGAATTGCTCAAGGCGGCGCTCGCCCATGACGGTATCGCCGTGTTGGATATCATCAGCCCATGCGTGACCTTCAATAATCAGGAAAACGCCTATCACTCCTATGCATGGGGCAAGGATCACGAAGAACCGCTGCATGAGATCTCCTACATCGCCCCGCGCAATGAGATCATCCTCGAGCGTGAACTGGAAGATGGCGAAGTACGTGAAGTAGCCATGCACGATGGTTCGACCGTGATCTTGAAGAATCTCGAAAAGGGATACAACCCCACTGACCGCTTCGAAGCCCTGCGTGTGATGGAAGAAGCAGGTCGCAACAACTGGTTGATCACCGGCCTTTTGTATGTGGATACCACCAAGCCAAATCTCACTTCAATGTACAACCTTGTGGATACACCACTCAACCGCCTTACCGAAGCCGAGTTGAGACCCGATCGCTCGATGATCGACAAGGTCAATGCGTTGATGTTCTAAAACACTTACCCAGCTCCCACCCTGCCCTCCCCCAAATCCAAAGAGCGGATTTGGGGGAGGGTTTATAAAATGAGAAAATATGACCACAGAAACAACAAACGAAAAACTTGATTTCAAACGCATCCTGCCTGTATTGGTGATCGTGCTGGTTGACCTGATGGGATTGTCCATCATTATTCCCCTGCTGCCGTTGTATGCAGCGCGTTTTGGGTCATCGCCGCTGGTGATCGGAATCTTGCAAGCCACCTACCCGATGATGCAGTTTTTAGGAGCACCCATTCTCGGGCGTCTCTCAGACCGCTTCGGACGGAAGCCAATTCTGGTCGTGAGTCAGATCGGCACTTTAATCGGCTTCATCATGTTGGGGTTTGCAAATTCTCTCCTGCTGTTATTCATCTCCCGCATTATTGATGGCCTCTCTGGCGCGAACATTTCCACGGCGCAGGCCGCCATCGCCGATAGCACCACCGAGAAGACCCGCACGCAGGGGCTGGGACTCGTCGGCGCGGCATTTGGCATCGGCTTCGTGCTTGGCCCCATCCTCGCGTTTATCGTATTGGCCGCCAGCGGACAAAACTATCAAGCAGTCGCTTTCACCGCCGCATTCTTCTCGTTGACCTCGATCCTGCTGACCGTATTTTGGTTCAAAGAAACATACACAGAAGTTGAAAATCCAGAAGCTTCCCGCAAACGCCGCCCGTTTTCGTTCGGTGCATTACGTGAAGCACTCAGCCGCCCTGCCATCGGCTTCCTGCTCATTCTGATGTTCTTTTATCAGATCGCGTTCGGCGGATATGAACAACTTTTTTCATTATTCACACTCACCCGCCTCGGCATGGACGCGCGAGACACCTCAGGCTTGTTCGTGCTGGCGGGTTTGTTCATCATCGTAGTGCAAGGCGGTCTCATCGGTAGATGGTCAAAACAAAAAGGCGACCGCTGGCTGGTATTGATGGGCATCGGCACACTTGCCATCGGCTTGATCGGCACCGCCCTCACACCCGCCGTACCGATTCCCTGGTACGAGAAAGCCAAAGTGCTTGAAAGCATGGCAGGCCAGGGTGAGTTCCGCGTTTCGATTCAAAGCATCAACATCCAACTACCTGATGAATCCGCAAAGGGCTGGCTTGGAATCGCCTGGCTGCTTCTCGCAAGTTTCCCAGCCGCATTAGGAGGTGGCGTTTTACAGCCTGCCGTCAACAGCCTTATTACGAAAGCCTCAGATAAAAGCGAAGTTGGTGGAATGCTCGGCGCATCCTCCGCGGCATATAGCGCGGCCAACGCCATCGCGCCGCTTTTTTATGGAGCGCTGTTCCAATGGTTCGGTGGACCCGTCCCGTTCTTTGCGGGCGGCCTCATCCTCGCCATCATGTGGCTGTTCGCGCCCAGGGTAGTAAAGGCCTAATCATCGTAGGGGCACCGCGCTACGGTGCCCCTACGATATAATTCGGGGAAATGAAAAATCTCGACTCAGAAATCTCACTGGAATACATTCGCGCATCCGGCCCCGGTGGGACAGAACGTGAACAAGGTCGCGACGGCGGTCCAATTGCGCTTTGACATCACCAACTCCCCCTCTCTCGCTTCTGACGTAAAAGGGAGGCTGATTCGGCTTTCTGGGAGTCGAGTCACCGCTGACGGAGTGCTCATCATCGAAGCGAAGAAATATCGCACGCAGGAACAAAACCGCGAAGACGCGATCCAGCGGTTTTACGAGTTGGTGACAAAAGCAAGCGAAAGACCGAAGGTACGCCACAAAACAAAGCCGACGAAGGCATCGAAAGAAGAAAGGCTGAAAGAAAAAAAGAGTCGGGGAACTATCAAAAAGATTCGACGAGACAAAGCCTACGACTGAGCCGCCATGTCGCCATCCATTGCCCATGTCACCTACCTTGTGCGCGATTACGATGAAGCCATTGCATTCTTCACCGAAAAGTTGAATTTCACCCTGCTCGAGGATACACTTCTCAGCGATAAAAAACGCTGGGTGCTGGTCGCTCCGCAAGGCGGAAACGGTTCTGCACTGCTTTTGGCCAAAGCGGACTCTCCTGAACAATCCCAGCACATCGGCAATCAAACAGGCGGCAGGGTCGCTTTCTTCCTCCACACCGACGATTTCCAGCGCGACCATCAAAGCACTTTTCGATATAATCGGGGACTATGCAAAAACACAGCTTCGCAGGGTTACTCGCAGGATTGGGGGCCGCGTCCATTTGGGGCGGGATGTATGTTGTCAGCAAAGTGGTTTTGGATGTCATTCCGCCATTCGCATTGTTGAGCATTCGTCTTGTCATGGGGGCGCTGGTATTGGGAATCATTATTTATTTTCGAAAAAGCAAGACCGAATTTACGAAGGAACAATTCTGGAAAAGCCTTCTCGTCGGCGTGGTCGGTTATGGCATTTCGCTTGGTTTTCAATTCGTGGGCACGAAACTTTCCACAGCATCCAACGGGTCACTGGTCACTTCGGCCACGCCCGCTTTTGTTTTGATCTTCGCACCGTTTTTGCTTGGCGAAAAAACAACCACACGCCGCATCGTTGCATTGGTCGTATCCACACTTGGGGTGCTGGCCGTGATCGACCCGCGCAACGCCGAACTCTCCCCCACTTTATTTTGGGGCAACATGAGTCTGCTTGCGGCGGCGCTCACCTGGGCGCTGTATTCGGTGCTGGTGCGCAAAGTCAGTCAATCGGGTGACCTGCTTACCTCCAGCGCGGTGATGCTGCTGGGCGGCCTGCCATCAAGCATCGCGTTCGGTCTGTGGGAAGTCAACACACAGGGCGTTGGCGCGATCACGCCAGGAATCATCGGCGGCCTATTGTTTTTGGGGATCATCTCAACGGCCATTGCCATGTTCCTGTGGAATTACGCCTTCGCAGAATTACCCGCCGCCGTGGCATCGTTGACGTTCTTTGCCCAGCCGGTAGTGGGTACGCTGCTCGGGTGGTTTTTCCTCTCTGAAACAATCACCCCCCTCTTCCTGTTCGGCGGCGCTTTGATCAGCGTCGGCATTTTAATTGCAACCAGAGAATAAGCACGATACAACCCAATTTCGTAGAATCAGCTATCGGTTAAGAAAGAAGCGGATGCAGTTTGTAGAAAACTGCATCCGCTTTGTTGATCTTTATAAGGGCGGAAATCCAACAGGTTGGACATCCCCAAAAAATTATTTCTTCACGTTGTTTTCAGCAAGTTTGCGTGCAAGATTGACAGACGCGTCGCTGCCGACGGTGTGAAGCAGGGCCATGTTGGGCGGGCGCTGTGCGCCGACGGGGTATCCGCAGACAAGCACGACCTGCTGCCCGGAACGAATACCTGAATTCAGAAGCACGGCATCTACATTGGCAAGCATTTCATCCATGGTGTTGGCGAATTTCGTGAGATGCGGCTGAACGCCCCACAGGAAGGAAAGTTGATTGAAGGTATCGTACTCGGGTGTGAACGCGAGAATGTTTTTTGAAGGACGGCCTTTGGACATCAGCCAGGCGGAACGTCCCTGCATGGTGAAGACGGAGACCGCGCTGACTTCGGGGTCGGTCGCCAGCGCTTTTGCGGCGCGAGCCATCGAAGCCGCATCGCTATCGCCGAGGCCTGCCCTGCCATCCTGACGGCTGCCCCATTCAGTGAAATGAGACTCGGCTTCGCTGACGATGCGCGACATCATGGAGACCGCCTCGCTCGGATATTCACCCGAAGCAGTTTCAGCGGAAAGCATCACGGCGTCGGTGCCATCGAAGATGGCGTTCGCCACGTCGGAGGCTTCAGCACGTGTGGGCAATGGATTCTGGATCATGGATTCAAGCATCTGCGTGGCGGTGATGACGAGTTTGGCACGCGCATTGGCAGAATGAATAATATGCTTTTGCAGGGACGGCACGCGTTCGGGTGGAAGTTCCACACCGAGGTCACCGCGGGCAACCATCACGCCATCCACCACGTCAAGGATTTCTTCGAGTTCATTGAGCGCTTCGGGTTTTTCAAGTTTTGCAATGAGAAGCGGTGTGACAAACCTTCCCTTTGAAAATTCCTCTAGCGCGGCACGAACCGCCTTTACATCATCGGCGCTGCGCACGAAGGAAATGGCGACTGCATCCACACCTTGAGAGATCCCAAAAGCAAGGTCGGCCTTGTCTTTTTCGGTAAAGCCCGCGATACGAAGTTTTACACCAGGCAGGTTGATGCCTTTGTGCGAGGACAATGTCCCCCCCACCAATACCTTTGCGTGAACCACGCGTCCTTTGGCAGTGACCACCTGCAGCGCAAGGCGGCCATCATCCAACAGCAGGCGGTCGCCTTCGTGGACAGAGTCAAATAGTTCGCGGAAATCGACTGGCAGGAGTTGGTTGTTGGTTTGCGGGGGCTCATCATTTGTGGCGAATAAACAAATCTGTTCATCCACTTCAAGTTGCAACGGCGCTACAAGCTTGCCGACACGGATCTTTGGTCCCTGCAAATCCTGCAGGATGCCGATCGGCAATCCAAGCCGTTTTGAAACTGCGCGAATGGCGGCGACGCGTTTCTGATGCTGTTCGTGTGTTCCGTGGGAAAAATTGAGGCGGGCGATGTTCATTCCCGCTTTCATCAATGATTCGAGAGCCTGCTCTGAATCAGAGGCAGGGCCGATGGTTGCGACGATCTTTGCTCTTCTCATACGATCACTTACTTCCTTCTAAAAGTGTAATAAAGTTCAACCAGAACCGTTTGCTGATGGCAATTGAATAATACACCCCAAAAACGGCAAAAAGATGCGCTGTGAAAAGGGAATTTCCAGCGCCCACCCCCTGCTTATACGGTTGACGGAAACTATGATAGGTAAAAAAGCCGATGATGTCAAGGCATGCAGGTTATTGATTTGTTAATTTTGACACACACGAATTTCGCTGAATGGCAAAACGGACTTATTCAAAAAATGCCGCAAGGTCTGAAACCCTGCGGCACGTTCTTTCGAGTGAAAATCTGTTACAGGTAATGCAATTCTTTCGCCTGTTTGGCCAAGTCTTCGCGGAATTGCGGGTCGGCCACATTGATCAAGGCCTGCGCCCGCTGACGAATGGTTTTGCCATACAGGTCGGCAATGCCGTGTTCGGTGACCACAAAGCGGACATGGTTACGGCTGGTAACCACGCCAGCACCCTGCTTGAGCATGGATGTGATCTTGCTTAACTTTGTTCCATCTCGCAGGCTTGCCACACTTGGCAGTGCAATGATCGGAACACCACCCTTCGAGCGTGAGGCGCCGTAGACAAAATCCAACTGGCCGCCTACGCCACTGTACAGTTTCGGTCCGATGCTGTCCGCGCAGATCTGCCCGGTCAAGTCCACTTCAATGGCGGAATTGACGGCCACCATGCGGTCGTTTTGGGCAATGATGAACGGGTCGTTCACATATTCCGTGGGATGCATTTCAACCATCGGGTTATCGTTGACCCACTCATACAGTCTCTTGGTGCCGAGAATGAACCCAGCGACCACCTTGCCAGGGTGCAGGGACTTGCGGGCATTGGTCAGCACGCCCGCGTTGACGAGGTCGATCACGCCATCTGAGAATAACTCGGTATGAATGCCGAGGTCTTTTTTATCGAAAAGGAATTTCAAAACAGCATCGGGAATCGAGCCAATGCCAAGCTGCATGGTCGCGCCATCGGGGATCAATGAAGCTACGTGACCGGCGATCTGTTTTACAACTTCCGAATCGCCTTCCGAAGCCATCTTATGTTCGGGAATCGGATAGTTGACTGGCACGATATGGGTCAGGCGGCTGACGTGAATGAACGCATCGCCCAACGTTCGCGGCATCTGTTCGTTGACTTCAGCAATAATGATCTTCGCCGATTCAGCCGCAGACTTGGTGAGTCCCACTTCCACGCCCAAGCTGCAAAAACCATGCTCATCTGGTGTGGATACGTGGATGACAGCAACGTCCAATGGCAGCACGCCGCGTTTAAATAACAGGGGAAATTCAGAAAGCAGAACAGGTGTAAAATCGGCGCGGCCTTCCTGCACTGCCTTGCGGATATTCGCGCTGATGAACATCGAGTTCACGCGCAGGTGACCTTCCATTTCAGGGCCGACATAATCGGCAGAGCCCACGGTCAACGCCTGACAGATCTCCACATCAGTGAGATTCGGGGCATACTCCACCAGCGCCGCTAAAATCTTTTGAGGCACCGACACGTTACCGGTGAGAAAGACGCGGTTCCCCGATTTGATGGTTTTGACCGCTTCCAGTGCGGTCGTCACCCTTGATTGATAAATACCAGCTGTGGTCATATTATTCATCCTCCTGCTGCGCGCTCAAACGCACAAGGTTGAGCAGCTTGCCGTTGTGCGTATTGATCGCAGGTTCAAGGGATGGATTGCTCAAAATCTCTTTCGTTCCAAGTGCAGCAATTTCAGTGATATACGGTATGGCAGAATTCACAAAAGCATGTGTGGCGGTGCGGGCGACAGCGCCCGGCATATTCGGCACACAATAATGCAAAATACCTTCTTCGATGTAAACAGGATGTTCATGTGTGGTTGGGCGCGAGGTTTCAACACATCCGCCCTCATCGATACTGACATCCATAATAACGGAGCGTGGTTTCATCGAACGCACCATTTCGCGCGAGATTAGGATCGGTGTGCGCTGACCGGGCGATAACACTGCACCGACAACCACATCCGCATACATTACCGAACGTTCAATATTGCGCTTCGTAGACATCTTTGTAGCGATGGTCGGGAAACGATCCCAAATGCGCTGGAGCGCGGCGAGGTTATGGTCGATCACTGTTACATGTGCGCCCATTCCGAGGAACATTTGTGTGGCATATGTGCCAACTACGCCTGCGCCTAAAATAACCACCTCGGCTGGCGGTACGCCGGGCACACCGCCCATCAAAATGCCCTTGCCGCCCCAATTATTCTGAAGCAGGCGCGCCGCGATCTGAGCCGCCATTGCACCGCCGATCTGACTGAACGGTCGCAAAACAGGCAGTGAGCCGTCTGGCGCCTGAATCTGTTCATAGGCCACCGACGTAATCTTCTTTTCAAGCAGGATGTCAATCTTGTCCTGCTGGGTCGAAGCGAGGTGCAGAAAACCCGCCAGGATCGAATCAGGGCGAAGCCAGTTCAATTCTTCCTGCATGGGGCGTGCAACTTTCAACAACAGATCTGCGCGGCCAAAGACTTCTTCTTTGGAAAAAACAAGACGCGCACCGGCTTTCTCGTAATCCGCGTCGCTGAAGCCAGCCATGACGCCCGCTTCATGCTCAACGAAGATCTGATGCCCATTCTGAGTCAGAATCTCGGCCCCGGCTGGGGAAAGACCCACACGATACTCAAGAGTTCTACTTTCTTTTGGAATTCCGATATACATTTATGCCTCCGTAAAAAACCCTAAAGGTTTTCAAAACCTTTAGGGTCTCAAGATTACTTCATATTTAGCACTTCACGAATGGATGGAAGCGCCCAATCTATGGTTTCCTTGTCAATCACCAGCGGTGGAGCAAAGCGAATGACATTATCGTGGGTCTCTTTCGCGAGGATGCCCTTCGTCTGCAATGCTTCGCAAAAACGACGCGCACCCTTTGCCTCAGGCTTGAGTTCAACGCCGATCAACAAGCCGCGTCCGCGTACTTCTTTGATATGCGGACTGGAGATCTCACTCAACTGCTCAACAAAATACTCACCCAATTGCATGGAGCGCTCAGCCAGCTTCTCTTCGCGGATCACACGTAACGCCGCACGTGAGACTGCCGCAGCCAGCGGATTGCCGCCAAAGGTGGAGCCATGCTCACCAGGCTGGAACAAACCGAGAATGGGCTTGTCTGCCAGAACCGCCGAAACAGGATAAAAACCACCAGCGAGCGCCTTGCCGATGATCACTACATCGGGGCGGACATCTTCATGATGTGAAGCGAACAGTTTCCCAGTTCGGGCGAGACCCGTTTGAATTTCATCCGCCATAAAGAGGACGTTGTTCTTCTTGCAAGTCTCTGCAACCTTCTTCAAATATCCAGCGGGCGGAATAATGACCCCAGCCTCGCCTTGAATGGGCTCAAGCAATACGGCAGCGGTGTTTGGCGTGATAGCCTTTTCGATAGCATCTGCATCGCCATAGGTGACTGTGACAAAGCCCGGGGTGAAGGGACCAAAGTCATCGCGATAGGAGGGTTCGGTGGAGAATGAAACGATGGTCACCGTGCGCCCGTGGAAGTTACCCGAAGCGACGATGATCTCCGCCTGATGGCGCGGGACCTTCTTCACCTGATACGCCCATTTGCGGGCGAGTTTCACCGCAGTTTCAACCGCTTCAGCACCCGAGTTCATTGGCAGCGACATTTCGTAGCCAGTCATCTCGGAAAGTTCCTTGTAGAGCAACGGCAACTGGTCGTTGCGGAAGGCACGTGAGGTCAGCGTAACGCGCTTGGCCTGATCGAGCAGCGCCTTCAGGATTTCAGGATGTACATGCCCCTGATTGACTGCGGAGTACGCGCTCAAACAATCGAGATACTTCTTTCCATCCACATCGTAGACCCACACACCCTCCGCTTTTTCGATGACCACATCGAGCGGATGGTAATTGTGCGCGCCGTATTGTTCTTCCATCTTGATAAAGTCTTGTGTATTCATTTGTCAGTTATCCCATAAATAATTGAGTTTCAAAATTCAAATTAAGACATCTGGGATTTGAAAACCGATTCCCGATTTCCAAATCCTGATCCTAATCTCTACGCCACGTCAAACAGGCGCGCCAAGATTGCCTTTTGTGCATGCAGGCGGTTGTGTGCCTGCGGGAAAATGACGGAGTGCTTGCCATCCGCCACGTCGTCAGTCAGCTCCTGGTTGCGATGAGCAGGCAGACAATGCATCACGATCACATCCTTGCTCGCTTCACTAACCAATTTCGCATTCACCTGATACGGAGGGAAGATTTTCTCGCGCTTGGCAGTTTCCTCTTCCTGACCCATCGAGGTCCAGGTGTCGGTGTAGATCACATGCGCGCCTTTGACCGCCTCATGCGGGTCACGCACAAAGGTCAATTTGCTCTTGGTCTTCTTCGCGATCTTCTGGGCAATTTCAATGGCCTTCGGGTTGACGTCGTATCCTTCGGGAGTGGCAACAGTCACATTCCAGCCAAGCTGTGCAGAAACGTGCATCAACGAAGTTGTGACATTATTTCCGTCACCCACATAGCTCACGTTCAAACCGCGGGACTTCTTCCCGAATTTTTCCTGAATGGTCAATGCATCCGCCATGCCCTGACAGGGATGGTTGTAATCGCTCAAGCCATTTACAACGGGGATCTCAGACCACTTCGCAAGTTCGAGCACATGCTCATGCTCGAACACACGCGCCATGAGTCCCTGCACATAACCAGATAGCACGCGCGCCACATCCGCGATGGATTCGCGCTTGCCGAGGCCGATCTCACTCGGAGAAAGATAAAGCGCATCGCCGCCGCAATGACGCATGGCCATGTCAAATGAAATACGTGTGCGCAGGCTCGGCTTCTGGAAAATCATTCCCAGCACCTTGCCTTTGAAAATGGGTTTGTTTCCTTTTTTAAAGTATTGCTTCTTCAGTTTTACTGCCAGGTCAAGCAGGTCTTGAATTTCATCAGATGAATAATCTGAGATCGCGAGAAAGTCCTTCATAGTTACTCCTTGTTGTGAAAGTATATCTTTATAGTGGGATTCTGCCACGTTTCAAGCATCATACTTTACGCGTGACATTTCGCCATAGTTTGCATATTAACGTCATGCCATGGGCGAACTCCGCACCTTCTTCCAATAACGCATCAAACCGTCGGCGCCCATGCCGAGGGGATTAGCCAATTCGTAGGCGCGCAACACATCTTCGCTTAGATTTTTGGCGGCAGCTTGTCCATTCATCCACGCCGCAAATTTTTCGCGCAACTCGTCCACGGGCGGGTCGGCGGGCATGATCTCTTCAAGCCATTTCTCAGCCTCATCGAGGTTCTTTTGCAACTCGTTTAAATGCCAGTCCACATCATCGAAAATCCCAAAATGCGTCGGCGCGATTCGGGAAAACTTCAATGACCTCAAACGCGAAATGCTCTCGCGCCATCTTCCAAAATGCAATTCGGGCGGAGGCATCGGCGCGCGCAAATATGGAAAGCCCGGAATCCGCACCCCGCCCACGTCGCCGCTAAAACACATATCTTCAAATAAATAGGAATAATGATGCTCTGCGTGGCCTGGCGTATTGATCGCGGTAAATCGCAGGTTGCCGATGGCAATTTCCTCCGCATCATTCGGGACTGTGAGCTGGTTCTGTTCAACAGGCAGAAACTCACCCCAGAGAGTTCCCATCCTGTCGCCATAAATACGTGTGGCGCTGGCGATCAATTTTTCAGGGTTCAACAAATGCGGCGCCCCATTCGGGTGGACGAAAATCTGCGCCCCTTGTTTTGAAAACCAACCCGCAGCCCCGGCATGATCCAAATGAATATGCGTGAGCAGGACGTGGGTAATGTCGCGGGGAGATAAGCCTTCCTTCGCCAGACCAGCTTCCAGCGCGGAAAGAGTCGAGCCTGGTCCGCTTTCGATCAAAACCGCGGCGTCGTTCTGTCTAATTAAATAAGACGCAATTGCCTGCGTCTTATTTTGAAAATTAAGATCTATTGTGATAACACGTGTGTTTGCCATGTACGCATATCCTGTGAAATGAAATCGGAGGAAAATTCTGAAAGAACCTGCGAAAGATTGGCGTTACAAGCGACGACGCAAACAGGCACCCGCCGCTCACGCAAAGCACGGACAAGACCTTCAGTGGCGCCACCTTTGCCGCCAAAGGATACAGCATCAAGTAAGACAACAACCGGGCGCAGGTAACGCCTTTGCAGATCGTCCACTGCGAAAAGAAGATCAGGGCGGGTTGAAGGTGTGATAATGACGGCACTTGAACCCTGCGGCATCTGCGAAGATTGCGCCGCTACCAGTGCGGCAATGGAAAGGCTGCCATTGGCCTCCACGAATGCAAGCGTCTCCAAAATTTTCGCTTCCTGACGTTCGCTTCGATCAGCGGGATGCACCGTGAAAGTTTGGCCTGCACTCGCATAGCCCACTGCGCGGCGCCGTTCAACAAAATAATGCGCAAGCGAAGCAGTGATGCTGATCGCATATTCCAGTGTGGAAGGCGGCAATTGAAACTTGGGGCGCTTGCCAAACATCATTGCTTCCACTGTCACTTCATCGAACAGGTACGGTCTTTCGATATGTACATCTCTTTGCGAATCCAGATACAACCAGACCTCAGCCTGCGGATCCTGCTCGAACTCTTTCACCATCAAATGATTTCTGCGAATGCTGGTGGGCCAGTGGATGCGTTTCATCGCATCGCCATGCACGTATTCGCGCACCCCTGCCGCATGCGGCGTGATATCCGGTGACTTGCGGCGGATAACCTGCCCGCCCGGCAAAAGACCGGGCGGAAACAGAAAGGACTTGATTTCAAAGATCATGGGCAACACGATCAGGGTTTGTGAAGCAGGGATATCCTTGCTGACACGAAACAAACCGAACGGGTCTCCCGTTGAAATACGCGTTGGGCCAAGTGGAAACCCGCCGCGGCGCGTAAGCCAGGTGCGCGCAAGGTGAGTCCGTTTTTGGCGGCCAATGACGAAAGTGAATAATCGGGAACCTGAAACAAAAGGAATCGGAGATTGGTTATAAACCTCGATCCACGGGGCAATGACGCGGCTGTTATTCGCCACTTCAAAATGCTCTTCAAAGATATCCCCCACGTTGGCACGCTGCAAACGGGAAAATCTTTGCAAGCCCATGCCTCTGGCCGTCCAATGAGTCCAGATCCAACTGCCAATTCCGAGCAACAAGCTTAAATACATGAAGCGCGAGTAAATCGCGGCTCCGGTGGTCAACACCCCCACCACACCAATCAACAGCAATAGGGCGAGGAGGATTCGCCCAGATCTCATTTCGTCTTCTTCCGTGCAGGTGCAGACTCGGATGAAAATTCGCCACCGGGCACAGGTGTGGCTTGAACCACTTCCTGTACAATGCGGTCGGAGCTCAGATCACGCAGGCGGGCTGCAGGGCTGACGATGATGCGATGCGCCAATACCGCCACAGCAAGAGCTTGAATATCATCGGGCAGAACATAATCCCTGCCCATCAGAGCGGCACGCGCGCGCCCAGCTTTTGCCAGTGCCAGACTGCCGCGCGGGCTTGCCCCCAGATACACATCCGTGCTTTGGCGGGTACGGGTGGTCAACTCAACAATATAGCTTTTTACGGCAGGGGAAACATAAATGTGTTTAACATCATCGATCGCCTGCAAAATCTCTTTTGTCTTTACTACAGCTTTCAAGGTCGTCAGTGGATGCTGGATCTGCTGGTCGCTCAACACGCGGAGTTCATCGGCAATCGAGGGATACCCCAGCCGCAGGCGAAGCAGGAAACGATCCAGTTGTGCCTCGGGAAGCGGAAAGGTGCCTTCATATTCAATCGGATTCTGGGTTGCCAATACCATGAATGGGTCTGGCAGCGGGTGCGTCACACCGTCCACAGTGACCTGATGCTCTTCCATCGCTTCGAGCAAGGCAGCCTGCGTTTTGGGCGTGGCGCGGTTGATCTCATCGGCAAGGATGATTTGCCCGATGATGGGACCAGGACGAAATTCGAACTTATCCTTCTGCTGGTTATAAATGGAGACACCCGTCACATCACTCGGCAGCATGTCGGGGGTAAACTGGATACGGTTGAAAATACAATCCAGGGAACGGGCCAGGCCGCGCGCCAGCATTGTCTTCCCCACTCCGGGCACATCTTCGATCAATACATGTCCCTGACACAACAATCCGATCACGATCAGCTCAACGGATTGCCGTTTGCCTACGATCACCTTTTCCAGATTTCCGATCACCTGCTCCGCAAAAGCCTTAATATCTGCCATGAATAAAATGTCCTTTCCAGACGGGATGAAATGATTCTATCATGCGGCTTGTCATGTTGGCAAACCTCCCCAAGTATTGTTCTTCATTTACGAGGTGTGCGGCAAATCGTGTATAATTTCGGACACGCCTCAGTAGCTCAATGGATAGAGCGCCTGACTTCGGATCAGTAGGTTGTGGGTTCGACTCCTGCCTGAGGCGCCTTGTTTCAATCAGCAGTTGCCCCCACAGGGGGATGTTATGAATTCAACTCCTGCCTGGGGCGCCTTGTTTTTCTCAAACGGTAGTATAAAACCAATGAACAATTCCTTTTTGGCGCACCTTTTCCAGCGAATACAGAAAAAGGTGCGTTCGTTTTTTGTTTTAGATCAGTGGGAAATTCTGGTTGCGTCAGAAATAAGCTACAACGTTCTTTCATGGGAAAAGCTCAAACACCTCACACCGCCTATGGACCGTTTCTGGGCGGACCCGTTCATTTGGATGTATAACGGCAGCCATTATCTCTTCATCGAAGAACTTCTTTTTTCGACTCATCGAGGCCGCATCGCCTGTTTGCAGCTTGATCAAAACCTGAACATTATCTCAAATCAAGTGGTGCTGGAAAGACCGTATCATCTTTCCTATCCTTTTCTTTTTGAACACGAAGGGCAATTGTATATGATTCCCGAAACAGGGAAGAACAATGCGATCGAGCTATATCGCTGTACACGTTTTCCTGATCAATGGGAATTCGAAAAGGCATTGATGAAAAACATCCGCGCCGTGGATACCACATTACTGGAGGCAAATGGGAAGTGGTGGCTGTTTGCGAACATCCATGAGGAAGGCGGCTCCAGTTGGGACACATTGCATCTTTATTATTCGGATGATCCTCTTGCAGATAACTGGACAGCTCATCCGCAAAACCCGATCGTAAAGGATATCCGATCTGCTCGACCGGCAGGCCGCATCTTTTTACATAACGGACAGTGGATCCGCCCATCGCAAGATTGCTCCACCCGATACGGATACGCGGTCAATTTCAATCAAATCGTTACATTGACCGAGACAAATTATGCAGAAGTCCATTTGCACACTTTTGAACCACCTGCAAAAAGCAATATCCTCGCTACTCATACCTACAACAGCCTGATGGGGTTGACCGTGGTCGATGCAATTCAACGCAGGCGCAAGTTCTAAAGAGGTCCGAAATGGAAAATACAAAAATACAAAACCAATTACTCGAAATGCTGCTGGCCCGCCTTGAGCGCATATCGGCTGATTCTTATTGGGCACATCGTGCGAGCGGAGTGCGTGGGGCCTTGCTAAGGGTGCTGGAAAAACTGGAGAATGGCCGACCAGTTTCAGGGTCCGAATTGAAGCGGCTGGTCGATCTGGGATTCCGCATTCTTGAGAATGCCACTATGGAAAAGTATAAATAAAATGGGAGTGCTGTTCAGTCAGCACTCCCATTTTTCAGTTGTTCGCTATTTTTCTTCGTCTGTCTGATTGGCTCTCGCCTCACCAGCAAGGATCTTAAGGCGTTCCTGACGCCTCTTTGCAAGCGCTGAAACCGCAACATAGCCCAGAACGCCGACAACGATCAATGAGGAAATGATGATCGCTGGCAGCAACCAAACGGGACGCTCCACCACCGGAGCACCGCCATTCAGGATTTCGGGGATCGGAGTGGTATTGACCGCGACAGCGCCCGGAACAACATTATCCACAATTGAAAATGGCGAAGATGCATTCCCAGTAGCAACCTGCTTTCCGTTCGTTATTGCGAACACACCCGCCAACTGGGTTTCCAGTTCATTCACCAACAGGCCATCTCCTGCAAGGAGAACTCCGGCGCGATCATTGCCCGAGACCACCAGGATCGATTTTTCCGAATTGAACGGAGACAGCATCAATTCAAGATAGCCAACGCTTACCCCATCCGGAATTCGATATACAACCTGCATTTGACGTTCGCTGGCCACATTATTTGCCATGTCGAAGGGTGCAGGCAGCATATCATTAAACTCGGTAAGGAATGGGGTTTCACTGGCAAGACCAAGAATGATCATCGAATTGTCATCGTGAATACCCTGCGGCACTTCGTCGGAATATGCCGCTTCCAGATTTGCGATCAAAGGATTGAACTGTTGGCCCATACTAAACGCAAGTTTGCCCGCGATCACCCAACTGGCAACATCTGACTTGGGGAAAATAAAGGCAATGTCGCCAAGGTCACTGTGGGTGACAAAAAGTTCGGGGAAGAATTTCAAGTCTTTCAACAGGGGCTCGGCATTAAGTCCTGCTGTCGCGACAGGAAGATGGATACTCGACTGACTGGAAATAGTAAACCACGGGTCGGAAAAACCTGAAGTATCACAGGAAGGTAAAACGATCATGCTGGCACGTATGTCAAGACGGTTTTCGCCAAATCGAAGTGTGCCAGGCGGGAACTTGATGCGCAAGGTTGTGACCTGCTCCGACTCCTTATTAAAGGGAGTGCTGGAAATCACCTGTCCATTCAAGTCAACTGAGAAAGATGAGACTCCATAATCCAACAGGCCGGAGTGGTAATAAATCAGGTCAACATAAGCATCCTTGGTCAAGACCTGTTCTTTGCTTACGTAAAAGATATATTCCTGGGATTTCACACCGATACCGGACAATGTCTCTGTGACATAACCCAGGCTTTCAAAGGTGAAATCTTCAACAATTGGCAGAGTATCGGAAAGCACCTGTACGTTGGAAACAAAGGCAAGTGTAGGGCTACTATAGACAAAAACACGGCCAGAACTAACCGCCTGTCCCGCCTTCATTACTGCTTCACCTGAATTTCCACTTACGGCCATGATCACCTTGCTGGGATTCCAAGGTGAAATTGCCAACTCAACCACACCATCTCCTTCGGAGGCAGGGGGGAGATTCACGAACTTGCCATCTGCAATGGGGATCTGAAAATTAACTTCGGTCAGGATTGGGAATCGATCTGCGGTCCCCACGAATATCATATGATACAAACTGGGGTCAAAACCTGCCAGCTGACCAAGCGTGATCAACTGCATGCTATATTCCCTGCCGATCATGGAACCAAAACCAGCCATCACATTTAATGCCGATTGCAATTCCAAAGCACCCGGCTCATCCGCAACCACAACAAGGGTACTGTCAGGAATGAACGAGTTCTCCAAATAAAACGGGGACGGCAGGCGTGAAAGATTCAACTCCGGGCTTGATTCCTCAAATACGAGATCAAAAAACGAAGTGGGCTTGATCACAATTCTGGCATTGATATCGTAGTCACAGCTAAAATGGGCATCCAGGGAGATCGTTAACTGATGTCTGCCATCCTGTAATATTGAAAGCAAAGCTGTATCGGGAATTTCCAGCCGAACAGTATGACTGCCAGTCCCTTCCAAAGGTGCTGTTCCTATAATCTGACCGTTAAATGTAAAAAGCAAATTCCCACCATATGGGTTTGTGCTATCAATTACCTTATCCAAGTCTGCGCCACTGAAAAACACATCATAATGTATCTCTATTTCGCCGCCGGAGACCAGCTTCCAGCTAAGCGGAGTGTTGAAATACAAGTTTGTGACACCATAGGGACTGACCAGGGTTCTTTCGCGGTAACCCAAATCAAGAAAAGGAACGATCGCTTTATTACCATTGATTTCGATCGCCACATATTTCTCGGGCTGAACATCCAGCTCAGGAGCACGCGCAGCCACATGAAATGGGGTTATCAGCAAGATACTTAGAATTCCCAAGATCAGGAACATTTTTTTCATAAAATAAACTCCATTTACCAAAGCATTAACCAGCATTACCAAATTCAACCACACACCTGTGGCAAATCATAAACTTCACAACAGCTTGAAGCCAAATAAACAATACCCAGCTTATCCGAACGGCCGCACCTTATACATGCTGACCTTTTCATCAGATTCCATGGATATTTCAAGGGCTTTTTCAACCTGCGTTACCAACACATTGATCGATTCCCCACCCTGCCGGTCCGCAAAGCCGATTCTCGGGTCAAGGACAATATCAACTCCGCCTTCTCCTTCGAGGGAAATCGGCTGATTTAATAGTTCGCGAATACGCTCCAAACGACTAGCTGCAGAAAGCCCGTCAGTGGAAGGCAGAAGAATACTGAATTGCAGCTGAGACCATCTGCCAACAATATCATTGCCGCGCAATTGATACTTCAGCGTTTCCGTAACTTTGCGTAATATTTGATTAATATAAGCCTGTGGCAGGGAATCGTAGATTTCCTGAATGCCTAAAAGGTGGATCACACCAAAGGTTAAGACACTGCCTGGCTGGTTAATGATTTCCTGCCGCATACGGCGTTCAAAATACACACGCGTATAAGCCATGGATTCAAGATCAAACATATTGCGCTGGCCCAGCTTGTCAAGTGTGCCTGTGATCTGGTCCTTGAAAATCGCCAAACCAACACCCAGCACCAATCCCACCATGAGCGCCAGACCCGCATCCTGGGCAGGTTGGGGCTGGTAGGGGTCGCTTGGAACCAATGCTTTATCGAGAAAGTCGATGTTGTAAATCACGTAAAGATTCTTCACGTAATCAATTGCGTGCTGACCAACACTATTAGCCAGCAAAGCCGCCACATCGGGGTCAGGGCCCTTTACGCTAAAACGGATGATATTCGCATCAGGCACTACAGTAACAGACGTCGAGTATCCGCGAAAGTCATTTGGATTCTCACGCAATAATTCCATCGTGCTTTCGATGATCTGGTGGCTGTTGAGGACTTCCGCATAGGTGGAGATAATCGAGCGTTTATCCAGCGCCTCAAGGCTGTTCACCAGATCCCTGCTCTCGGTGTTCTGCATATTCGGGCTTACGATGAAGCGCGCGACAGCCTCGTACATGGGTGTAGTAAAATAATATGAATACACCAAGGAGACATTGAGCGCCACCAGGGTTGTAACCAGTATTATCCACCATCCACGCTGGATAATTTTAAAATAAAACCGAATTTCCATAACAAATACTCCCAATAAGCTGATTGTTTAGTGTTACAATTTAATAATCCATTATAACATAGCATAATTGTCAGGTTTATTGACCCTGTAGCGTTTGCAACGCATACGCAAGCAATTAAATTTACCCAAATATCCTAAATAATCTGCGGAGCAACATGGCTTTTCTTGCTGTCATTCTCTTTATTCTATTCGTAATCAGCCTTGGACTATTAATATATATCTATGTTGGCTACCCGCTAATCATCGTTGGGTTGGCAAAGTTTTTTCGTCGCCCTATAAAAAAGACCGACTTCCTCCCCACAGCCACGATCGTCATTCCCGCGCACAACGAGGAAGCCGTAATCAACGAGAAGCTGGATAACATTCTCAGCCTCGACTATCCGCGAGATCGACTTCAAATCATCGTATGCGATGATGCGTCTGATGACCATACCGTGGAAATTATTCGAACTTATATTCCTAAGGGCGTTGAGCTAAGCGAGGGCGCCAGAGCAGGAAAAGTTGGGGCACTCAATCGGGCACTCACCCTGGCTACTGGTCAAATTTACGTTATCACCGATGCCGATACGATCCTGAATCCAAATTCCCTGCGCGAACTTCTTGTCAATTTTGCAGATGAAAAAGTTGGTTGTGTCGTCGCACAAACTCGGATGATGACCTCAGAATTGGAGACCAGTGAATCAGGCGGATTGTACTGGCGCTACGAAGCATTGATTCGTCAAAGAGAAAGCGATCTTCACTCAACCGTGGCTGCTACAGGCCATTTGATGGCTCTGCGCCGTGACATTATGCAGCCCATTCCAACCAACGTGATTTTGGACGATTTCTATCTGGCCATGATGACGATCAGCCAGGGTTATCGCGTTATTTCAGAGCCAAAATCCGTTGTCTGGGAACGTCCTACCAATACCATGGGCGATGACGTGAGCCGCAGACGACGATTGACTGCCGGGCGCTATCAAATGCTATGGATGAGCAAGGAATATCTCCCCAAGCTATCAAGCCTGCTCCGTTTTCAAGTGATATCCCATAAATTCTTGAGACTGGCCATTCCACACTTGATGATCCTCGCCCTGGTCACCAACATTATCCTTGCCGCCATTCTCCCTGCGCTGTCACTGTCATCAATCGCAAACATGACCGTCGTCGTCCTGATGATCCTTCAGGGGATATTCTATTTTATGGCTCTCGTTGGCGGTATTCTTTCAAATACTTCCTTAAAAAAGTCAAAGCTTGCCAAACTATTTATGCTCCCTTATTTCTTATGCGCCACGAACTTCGCCAGTATCGCGGGGTTATTGTGGTACTTCTCGGGACAACACACTGTTCTCTGGCAGCAAGCAAAGAGATCGTAATCCATGGAAAATCCACGCACTTTAATCATTGACATGGCTGTCGGCTATGGTGGAAGTAGTTCACGTGTGTTGGGTCTCTTGCGAGGTTTGGCTGACAAAGGCGTGGCACTCGCAGGTCTCGACCACGGCGCAGTTGTCCTGGCCGCGCAAAAAGAAGGTCTGCCAGTTTACACGCTAGGGTCAAAAAAAACGGACCCACGCATTTTATCCCGCCTTGTACGCATCATCCGTGCTAATAATTTTCAGGTAATCGATACTCAAAACATTCAGTCCAAGTTTTGGGGCAGTCTCGCAGCGGGGTCAACGAACGTCTCCCTGATCTCCACCATCAACAGTTGGTATGCCAGCGAGCATGGACAAAGTTCATCGAAAGCGCAGATCAAAGGCCGAATCTACACCGCACTGGAGCTATTCACAAATAGAAATCTTGATCTTTATATAACAGTCTCTGAAAAAGACCGCCAGGCTCTTCTACGCTCGAACATCCCAAGCGACTCGATCGAACTCATTTACAACGCAGTCAATTTCGATGCAGACAGCATCCCAAGTGACCCCGACGGTTTGCGCAAAAAATTCAATCTGCCATCCAATTCACTGATATGTACGGCAGTTGGCCGTCTAGTGCCTGTCAAAGGATATGACCTCTTGATCGATGCGATCAAGCAGATCGCCGCACAGGTTCCGCAGTTGGTCTGTCTTATCGTTGGTGAAGGAGAATGCATGAATGACCTCTCCACCCAGATCGAAGCAGCAGGTCTAAAAGACCGAGTCATCCTAACTGGCTACCAGGACCGCAATAATGTCATGACGATCTTGAAATCCAGCGACATATTTGCCATGCCCTCACGCTATGAGGGCACCCCCATCGCATTATTGGAAGCCGCTGCACTCGGTCTCCCTATTCTCGCTGCTGCCAGCGGCGGGATTCCCGAGCTGGTGACCGATCAGGAACACGCCCTTCTAGTTCAGCCAAACGACCCAACGGCATTAGCAACTGGCCTCCTCAGACTTTGCTCTGAGCGCGAATATGCTCATACTCTTGGAAACAACGCTCAACAAAGAATTCGCACAACATTCGATTTGAATACTCAGATCCAAAACACTTTTCTCGCATACCAAAAAGCTTTGGACAGGCACAATAAGAAAAAGCAAAAATAACACTTTCACTTATATCAACAAGTCATTCAGGCAGGAAGAAATTAATGTATTTAGATAAAGCCAACCCTAAAAAATTCTCACGCTCTAATGTGATCAAGAAATTAACCGACTTCGCCGCTTCAACAGGAATCGTCAGAATAGGACGGCGGCTTTGGTCCGAGTCTTTAACTGTTCTCAATTACCATCGCATTGATGATCCACACAGAAAAGACTTCGATTCATTTCAGCCCAATGTCAGTGCCCATCCAGTGGAATTTGACCGCCAGATGGAGTATCTCTCCCGCTGGTTCAATGTGGTTTCCCTGCGAGATGTGGTGGACTGGCTCAACGGTAAAAAAACCTTGCCCCCGTATGCAGCATTGATCACATTCGATGATGGATATCTCGATAATTATAAAAACGCGTATCCGATCTTGAAAAAATACAAATTTCCAGCAGTCATTTATTTGACCACCGGTCATATCGACACAAATGCTGCTTTTTACTGGGATCTTGCCGCCTATTGTTTTCTAAATACAAAAGCCGACCATGTTTCATTCCCTGATGGCAGGGAGCTTTCTTGGAAGAATCCCGCTGAACGCAGTCAGATAGCAAAGAATTGGATCTACGCCATGAAGGTATTGCCTGAATCAGAAAAACGGGAATGGGTTTCCCGTCTACCTGAGCAGCTTAAGGTTTCGATCCCCCATGATTTTTTCCGCAATTTAATGGTGAATTGGGATCAGGTTCGGGAAATGTATAACAATGGCATAGAATTTGGCGGACATACCGTAAATCACCCCATTCTGACGCGCGTTCCGCTCGAACAGGCGCGTACCGAAATCAAAGAGTCAAAAGCAAAGATCGAGAAGGAATTGGGGCAGCCCATCTTCAGTTTTGCCTATCCAAATGGAATGCAAGCCGACTTGAATGCCGATATTCAGAATATCGTGGCTGGAGTTGGGTATAAAGTAGCATTCACACTACAGAACGGACCCACCACCCTGAAGGAAGTCAAACTTAATCCCTACACAATTCGGCGTGTCTTTATCTCACATGCGCATACGCTGTCACAGTACGCCACGATCACCAGTATGGTCAATCGCCTTCGCCCCTAAACAAAACTCCTTACTTCCTAAGTTCGACCAGGCGACGATATTCACGGGCGATTTGGGCAGCGACAGTATTCCAACTAAAGCGGGTCTCCGAAAGATGACGGGCATACTGCCCCATTTCATCCGCCATCTTGGGGTTATTGACCAGAGCAACGATCTTCTCGGCTATTTCAGACGGGGAATTCGGGGAGACGATATACCCACTTTTCCCATCCTCCACCACCTCAGGCAATCCACCCACTGCGGTAGCAATGACTGGCTTTCCAAAAGTGTACGCGGTTTGCAACGCCCCGCTTTGTGTACCACTTCGATACGGATAAACCACCACCGAGGCGAGCCCCATCAATGGGCGGATCTCGTTAAGGGGAATATAACGTGCGTCGAAGATCACTTGATCAGCGGTGCCAAGTTCACGATTCTTTTCCAGCATCTCATTCATGCTAATATGTTTCGTCGGATAACCTGCAATGACCAATTTGGCATTACAGGATTTTCGAGCGATCGCAAAAGCATCCAGAAGGTCATCCAATCCCTTGCTCGGGGCAAGCAAGCCAAAGAACAGTACGATTCGTTCATCCTTTTGCAAGCCATATCGTTGACGAAGAACATCCTCAGAAATCGAGGGGATATTTAATAGCCAGCCTGAATTCCCATGCGGAATGGACAGGGTTCTATCTTCAGGGATGGAGGAGTGAAGGGAAAGGAATCTTTTGCGGATCTCTTCCGAAAGAAAGTAGATGATCGAAAAATAGCGATACACTTCGCCGCTCAATCGGTCAAGAACCGCCCAGATCATATCCTGGCTCTCGCGCAATTCGAATTCGTGGCAAAGCTGGCTTACGATCAAGCCGCGGCGGCGCAAATAACCGACAAAAAACGACTCAAAGGAGTACTCATACTTCGAGAACTGCACGATATCGGGTCTGACGCGCAACAGATGCTGGGTCAAACGGACCCAGGCATAGATCAAGCGTACGCCGCGCGCACCCCGTCGCAAGGTCCAATAAATCTTTCTCCAAAGGCGCTTTATCGGATTCTGAATCTCAGCCTTCATCGATTCTGGATCGAAGTGCTCCCAGAGGTTGAGCAGTTTCTCCACATGGAACTTGTGAGGCTGATCTGCCATCTCATAATTTGCGCCTGCGATCAGGGTAACATCCACCCCTTCCTCGGCCATGGCATTACACAGTTGATATGCAAAATGGACAAGCCCGCCGCCATTATTCGGTTCCACAACATAAAGACGCAGTTTATTTTCCATAGTTTTTTATCAGGCCCATATAAAGGTCTTTCAGTTTATCGACTTGAACGTGAATATTGAATTTTTCATTAACGATCTTTTCGCCGCGCCCGCCCATCGCCCTGCGCAATCCCTCATCAGCCATCAATGAAACGCTCGCGGAAACAAGCCCATCCACGTCTCCAGCCGTCAGAAGCAAACCGTTCTCTTTTTCAGCGATCATCTCAGGTACACCGCCCACGCTGCTTGCAATGATGGGCAGCCGCGCCGCCATGGCCTCTGCTAATACCGTAGGGAGGGCTTCGGTCAGCGTTGGGAGAACAAATACATCACTTGCAGCCAAAAGCTGGGGAATATCGCTTCGTTGACCCGCAAAAATCACACGATCCCTCATCTTCGCAAGCTCAACCTCCCCTTCCAAAGAACTGCGGTAGGCTCCATCACCAACCACCAAATAATATACATCGGGATCTTTGGAAACAACGGAAGGCAGTGCACGGATCATGAATTGTATCCCCTTGAATTCACGCAAAACAGCGACCGTAATTAATATTTTCGCATTTTCAGGAAGGCCAAATTCCCGCCGAACATCGGCACGCGCTTTTTGATGATCGAGATTATCAAAATGGCTTAGGTCAATTCCATTGTAGATGGTCAACAAATTCTCGGGGAGCAGATTACTGATCTCCAAATAGAATTTTCCAGCCTCTTCCGAAACCGAAATGACCTTATTACAAAAATGACGGAGCGCAAACAACTCCACGCTTTGATGAAGTTTCGATTTAAGCTTCATATCCTGTGAGGGCATGGTGTGCATGGTGGATACACTCGGCAGGCGCATGAACTTTGCAGCGATGTTTCCCATAATATCTGAAAGTTCAAGCTGGGTATGCACCAGATCGGCTTTTACATCCTTCAAATATCGGTATAAACGGGGCAAAGCAGTGACATCACGCAAGTACGGAATGAGCACCTCATCAACAGGTACACCCAGAGCGCGAAGGTCGTTGGCTATCGGGTTGCCATTTTTGATGTGAAGCACACACACACGCGGCTCGAAAAATTCCCTGTTCAGGTTTTTCAAGATCGGCACCATCAAACGTTCGGCGCCCCCCATGCCAAGGCCGTCGATCACAAAAATAATATTGTATTTGCGTTTCTCGGGAGAATTAGATGCCATCGAAAAATCCATCATCAGGAATGTTGACCAGCTCCGTTAATAAGTTCCGCCAGATCAAATCATCAAATTGATTATATCCAAAATCGCGTATGGAACGAACAGCCTTTTCCACACAGCACACCAACATTCCAAGGCGGGCAGGCAGCAGGGAATAACGATCCACATTCCCGTAAGCAGCCAGATAAGCGGGCAGGATATTCTGCCGCCACTCCATAAGAACCTTTACCGTGCTGCGCGCTCTCTCCTCCGGCGAACCGTGAGAAGTGGCCAAAGCACCCGCCATCAGGAACAGGTACACATCTGTGCTCACATCCTGCGACCATCGGGAATGCTGCCAATCCACGAAGATCAGCGTATTGTGTAATGAGCCGCGAATAATATTACCGTGCCAAAAATCGCCATGCACCAATGTCTTATATTTCCCATTCCGATTCTCAAAATGGGAAGCCAGTTCTACAAAAGCCAGTGATTCTTTCTCGGTTGGTTTATAGATCTGTTTAAACAGTTCCAGGTTTTGGAGGAAATCAGATGGAACCTGTTCGTTCTCTGCCAGTTCCTTTTCGGCTTTATCGTGCATCTCACGCAGAGAGCGTGCCACAGTGAGCGATAATTCCATCACCTGCGCAGGGTCGTGCCACAATCTCTTTTTCGAGGAAAATAAAAGTCCCTCTCCGCGAACATAAGAGATCACCAAAACTCTCTGTCTTCCAATGTCGAATAAAGCGATCGGTTCAGGCAGGTGCAAATATGCACTGTCACCCAAAAGATTCCAGACATTCACCAAGCGCTCATATTCTGCTTGAATGATCCAGCCATTCGAAGGCAGCCGTGGAACCTTGGCAACAAAGGAGGGCTCAACACCCTTTCCTTCAAAGCCGAAGAAAATCACGTTGTCATTCAGATCCGCCGCCCCATTTGAAAGCATCACCCAATTCAAGTCATCCTTGATCGGGCGGCGGCTGTTCGCTATCAATGAAGTTGTGAGGCTGTCGATCAATGGCGGCAACATTATTTATCCACCCTGGCAACCACATAAAAAAACGGCAGAAAATTCAGCAATGCTTTTGTGGCAGGCGTTCGTGTTAATTTCAAAAAATATCCAGGCAGCTTGTGTTGATACCTGTGATTCAAAGCGAACATGAGCGATTGCGCATTCAAAGGGAAAATGTATTCGGGTGTCAGAGGTTCGGGGAAAGCGCCGTAATAATGTACCGTACCAAAACCCGCCTGCTGGAGGATATGGGACATTTCACGGATCGTGGATGAATGGGAAAATTCCCCACCCTTGCGGCGGATATCCCAACGATTGGAGAATCCAAGCAGGAGCGCCCCACCTGCTCGGATCAAACTACGCACCGATAACAGAGTTTGCGCCAATTGGTTTTGCCTGCCCGAACGGTCTTGCCTGCCAAAACCCAAAGGCGCCGACACTATGTCAAAACTCCCCGATTCAAATTGAAGGGGGGAGCGATCCGCTGTAAAAGTGTCGGAAGAAACCGCATCGAAGGGAATTCCCAAATCATGAAACGATCGGTCGTAATCGCTATCCTCAGAATGAATCACCAGCATTCTGGAGTTCTCCTGAATCGGCAGCAAAAAACGCCAATCAACTCCGTGATTGGGAAGTGAAATATGCCCGGCAGTTTCCTTCGGCTTTTTCGAATCCATACTTATTCGGCGATCGAATCTGCTCTTTCCACATCGACCAGGCTGTAGCCAAATCGATTCAGGCGTGTCTCAAAACGACTGATCATCCTGCGCGCGACAAAACCCGAAAGGAATCCTTTTTGGTCCTTCTCCCACATGGAAAAGTATTTTTTATTAACGCTGGACAATACCTTTTGGTTATTCGGGAAAGGACTCAGCCCAAGAAAATCGTAGATCTTGTTCGTGTAATTGGATGGGTCTGCCACAAACTGCTCATAATTCAAGATCAAAGCATTTTTCAAATACTTTTGATCCTGCAGGAAGATCTCGTGACAAACCAGCCAGTGCTCGAATATGCGTGGAAGCCGACGCCAGTAGATGCGGTATTTTTTGTACCATGCACGCGTGGCATATGAAACAGCCAACGGATGGCGCAGTGTGACAATGAAATACGAATCAGGGAACATCGCCTGAAGAAAGCGGGTACGGACCAAGTTTGGCGGAGATTTCTCCAAAAGATATTGCTTGCTCAGATCCCAGTAGGGTGTCCATTCTTCAAACAGTTTCTTGCGATTCTCCTCGGTCACAAGCGGGGAAGCCTCGGTCAAGTGCGATTCGGGATTGAATCCGAATTTACCAGCGCCGCCATATGCCCCCGAGGGTTTATACACGGTTTGGAGATGCATACCCTCGTCTTCAGGGGAGTTCGTATTGTGAAAGCCACTGACCTCCGGGTGATCCCGCAGAGATTTGAACAAAATGGAGGTGCCGCTGCGGTGCAATCCGCAAACAAAGATGAAACGATGATTTTGCATTGGTTATATTTCCTCTATGCTTTTTTTGAAACACCAACCGCTTTCAACAAGCGGAATAGATTTTCCTTCTCAGTCCACCATGCCACACCAAGATAACTAACTGCACCCGTGATGACCACCAATATTAGCTGAACAATGGGAGCGAAGCCTGCGGTTGCGTACAAAACCGCATAAGATAACGGGAGCATCACCAGCCCGGCGCGTAAAGAAGGCACCAACTGGCTAAAGATATCCCAAAGGGTCACATTTACAAATCGTGTTGCAATAGCCAGACTTACAACCCTGCGGATAAGAACCGCGATCAAATGCCCCCACGCAATCCCGATCACGCCGAACCTGGCACCGATCAGCAGGGATGGAACAAGGATGATCAAGGTGAAAACAGAAAGGTTGAACAAAATATACGGACGGCCAACGGCTTTATAGATACCGCCAATGTGGAACCCGATCGAATAGACCCACGCGTAAATGGCGAGGACGCGCAACATCGGAATGGCTTCCAGCCATTGATCGCCAAACACCACCCTGACAATTGGGTCGGCCGCAATAAACAGTCCCAGCGAAATCGGTGTAGCGATCATCTCTACCAGACGCACAGAACCAAGAAAACCCACACGCATTTCGTCAGGTTTGTCTTGAATTGAGGAGAAAGCTGGGAAGGCGATCTCTCCCAAAACCCATAAATTTCCGATCAGAAGCATTTCTGGTAAACGATAAGCCAATGTATACACGCTAAGCTGCGCAAGCCCAAACAACCTGCCCACGATAATGTAATCTATATTATCGATGATTGTGCCGAGAATATCCCCGCCAATGATCGATGAGCCAAACTTGATCAATGACCCGGCGATTGCCTTGTCGATCATCAATCGCGGACGCCACGGAAGAATGATCCAGACCAGGATCACCGAAGTCAACGCCCCCACGATCTGACCGATCACCATCGCCCAGACCCCAAAGCCTGCAAAAGCCAGACCGATCGAGGCAATCCCTTTTACGATCGTATTGCCCATATCTGGAATGAATTTTCGACGGTAATCCAAATCGCGCAACAACCAGATCATATGAACTGATCCAAGCGCATTGATCGCAAAGGACACACCCAGCCACCGCAGCACAGGGACCACCCCGGGGTCGTGAAAATAATCGGCGATCAGGGGCGCCAGCGGAATCACCAACGCCGAGATGAAAAAACCCAGCATGGTATTTATCGTAAACACGGTATTGGCGGCATTATCCACATCACCGCGGCGCTGGATCAGGGCAACCCCCAACCCCAGGTCTTTAATGACCGCCAAATAATTGATGGCTACAACAGCAACCGCCACCTGGCCGAACTCTTCTTTTGTCAACAGGCGCGCCAAAATGGACGTGGTCACCAAAACAAAAAGTTTGCTGAAACCAAATGTAAGTGAATTCCACATAAGCCCGCCCGCCACTTTCCGCGAGAACTGGCTTCCAGAATCTTTTTTTACAAGTTCATCAGTCATTACAAGTACTCACAAAACATAAAAAATTATCAATAAACATGTGGAGCATCAACATCGCCATACAAAGCGCCTACCCTTTCCTTCATCAACCCATTAATAAGGTCAATCGTTTAAACAATCAGCAAACTGTGAATTCTTCAGGCATTGGAACACTTCATCGAAATTAATGATCAACTGCTCAAGTTTTTCGGTATTTTGCTTTACTATCTTTATTTTCGTAAAATCAATATCGTTAACACCCAGGAAATCTCCCGTATTCTGAAATACCACTTTGGGGATTGTCACCAATTCTTCGTAGACCACTTCAAACATTGGCCTGCCCTTAAATCTCTCTCTCGCAAAAGCCTCTTGAGATTGGATCTTCTCAAGCCTGCCGATCAATTTGGTCGTGTCCAAAGTGATCCGCTTCTCGACCAGCTGCCTGCCCTTGGAATGTGAGGAACGCGTCCATTCATCCGTTTTGAAGGCAATATCCAGGGAAACAATGGTTCTCAAGCGGTTTGCGCGGGTTAGGTGGATTATTTTAAATTCATCATGTTGTAAAAATTGGGTCCATTCCTCTTCGGTCAAGTGGTTATAAAATAACTTAAACCCCACCAGCCGAGTGTCCTTGCTTTCCTTTCGATATACCTGCGAAAGCACTTTTTCGAAATCCTGACCAATCGTGCGGTTATGGTCGGCAAAAATCTCATGATAGCCAGTTACAGATTTCGAGCTCATCAAACCATCGAAAAGGTAATTGGAACCAGTCCGCGCGTGGCCCAAGATCACAAACCGCTCGTTTATCTGGCGACCAAACAAATTATGATAATTACGCAAAACAAAATCCTCGTAAAAAGAGGATGAAAACGAACGCAGTCTGGCTACCATGGATTTCATTTGCATATTGTAAGATCCTTTTAAAAAATGACAATTCTACCAGTTGAAGGCTTACTGGTAGTTCTTTTTTCATACGGCACACTGCCTGTAATAAAGACTGACAGCGGGACAGTCAATATCCATTGGCTGGCATCGCAGCCGATCGTTTTCAAATTATATGACCGACAAACCAATCAAAACTTAAACCCTGGAAAGCGTGGTTCGATTCGCATCTTCAATCATCTCATCGGTCAATCTGACCACGGCAACAGACAAACCGACCAGTATCCAAAAATAGCGGATATACGCTCCGTGCAGGAAGGTGGCGGCAATCAAATAACCAACAAGAGATGTTTGCAGGGAACTGATCCAGGGCGTCCACGATTCACGCAAAGCAGGTAAATAGTCAACAGATTGTTTGGCTTTAGACAGACCACTAAATACGGAATATATGACTGCAAAAAATGCGAGGAATCCCAATATGCCATTCTCGGCCAATAACTGAACATATAGGGAGTGAGGGTCACGTGCCTCAGCACGTTGTTCAATCCCAATAAGCTGGGAATATTTTTGATAATTGTACTTGTAATTACCAGCCCCCACGCCGAAAAATGGGCTTGATTTAAACATACTTAATCCAGTCAACAACTCGCTGCTGCGGCCTCTGAAAGAACTTTCTTCATAAATGCCACCTTGATCGCCAGAGGTCAGAATGAGCAACGACGAAAACCGATCCGTATAACTTGCAGGTATAAATGGAAGGGCTAATACGATCAGGCCAAGAGCAGCAACCGCAATCATTGGGCTAAACTTATCTTCAAACACAAAGAATATCAGAATTACGACTATGGCAAGTGCAAGGTAGTCGCCCCTACTATAGGTATTGAGAACGGTGTACAGCATCACCCCTAAGATCAGCGTAGTAAACAATTTGGTTGTTATCCGTTTCTCATGAATGACTCGGAAAAACACAAGGGCAATTACAGCAACTACAGTTTGCCCCCACATATTTGGAGCATTGATCGGTCCACCCAAACGTGCAGTGGTCGAACCAGAAAAATTGTCAAGGCTTACCATGGCAAGCCCAAAAAAGGTCTGGTTGTAATTTCCGGTAAACGATTGATACATTCCTAAAAGAGCTAATATAAACGTAACAATAATCACAACCCAAACTGCACGTTTCAAAGATTCCGGGGATCTCAATGTATACAACAGGCAGTAGATGACTACAATATCCTTGGCAACATCAAAAATTACGGAAGCTGCGCGGGTTTTATCAGCGGCCATGATAAAGGAAAAAGCATAAACCAAAAAGTAAAGAAACAAGAACGCTTCTATCCGTACGGTTTTTGAACGAACGGTCGGTGCTTTTTCAAAATAAATATAACGCGCAACAATGGTGGCCACCACCACCACGACAAGGGGTTTAATAATGCCCGGATAGCCATTATTGGTTAATTCGTCAGAAATATTTGAAAACACGGCAATAATCAGAACATTTGCACCAAAGCTTGGCAGCACGAACATGGTTAATGCAACAGCGACGCCAACCAATCCCGCCAAACCATACAGGCCTATATCGCTATCCAGATTGCCAATTGCGAGGGCACTTCCGCCCGCCAAAACAGCGCTGAGCACAAAGAACACAACATCACTTTTTTCTATTTTAAATTTCGAACCAATCATAATATCCTCTAAAAATTCAACTCTGTTAGCGGGCCGAAGTAGATGGGTAATTCCAATCCAAAATATCATACCATTCCGGGGGGATATTGCGCAACATATCGTCTGACCAGATTTTGGGGTCCCAGTTCGCTGTGGCATCCCCTTCCGGGTAGGTTTTAGGGTGATCACTGTTATCCACAAGAAATCCACCGTACTCCTGCATGGCAATGACCCACACTATACATCCCTGCATCCCGGAACAGGCGGCAACAATTTCATCTCTGGCTATTTCCGGGCGTATGACCATGCGTGCACCTTCCGGAATATCGTAAGCGGAAGTTCCCCTTCCATCCGTTTTTGTAAACGGAGGAATAAACTCAGGCCAGCCATTCGCACGGCAAGTTTCAGGGGTACAGGGGTAGTCATAGGCTATTGTCACGGCGTGCTCAATGACCCCACGATCCACTTCACACTTGCGAACAATTCCAGAGAAATTCCCAATGCCTGCGCCACGCTGACCGAAACCCTCTGGCGGGACACCTGAATTTTGTATACTGTAACGATAAATCCCGTTTGCAAACCAGACTCCGAACGGATCAAGCGTGCCTTTATTAAGCCCCCATTCCTCGCCCGTATCCACATTGATAAGTACCATCTGTCCATCAGTTCCAGGAGCAGGTAAAGCCCCGGATGGAATAGGCATCCAAACCGTTGCAGCAGGCTCCCCGTATTGGATCTCCTTGTCGTCAAAAGCATCGCGAAAACGATTCTTGCGAAGTTTTACAGGAACCAAAGGGGTTTTTACATCCACAAAATAAATATTCGGTGCATATTGTGCCGGGTCAGAACCGATCCATCGAGTTCCATTCCAAAAAGCATCCATCATCTTTTTGCTATCCGGGTGAATTTTAGCTTTGGACCAATCAATCGGGACATTCCATATGGATGTCTTTGTATAAGGCAACGCACATCCCATTCCATTCGCCAAAGAAGTGGGTTGCGGAGATAAATTGAAATCAACACCGTTCAAATGTTGTTCAGTTTCCACAGATGATGGATTTTCATTGGGGGAGCAAGAAGTAACCAATAAACATATCAGTAAAATAAGGAAAAATGATTTTTTCATGATTTGTAATTGCATAGAGATGATGTTGGTTTGAGGTGGCAAGCGCCAGTTCGTCAATTATAAACAAGAACGGCCTCTAGCCGTTCATTTTAGTTGAAAACTAGAAATCGGCCATCAGGAGGGCCGCCTCGGTAATTGGAATGAAATTGTGTCTGGCTTCGTGCAGAGATGAACTAAACACAAATATTACACACTCACCCGGCCTGTCGCACATTTTCCACGTGGCGGTAAAGACGACAGGGCACCAACCGATTTAGAATAACAATCTTCGGGAATGATCGCATACAAAACCTGATTTTTCCACCCGCTCCAAGATTCGGATTACTCACGACCCGTAGGCAGCCAACACTGCGACAAATTCTGCCTACCGACCGAAAAAAGACCTTCCTACCCTAATTATCAACTCCGTCTTTAGTGTGCACCACGTCCCTTAAACACAGCAAACACAGTAAAGAACAGAATGTTAATATCCATCCATAAACTGCGTCGCTCAATATAAGCAATGTCCAAACGGAGGCGGTCGTCAAACTCCATGGATGCCCGACCGATGATCTGCCAAAGGCCTGTCAGGCCAGGCGTTACATCCAATCTCTCGGTATGCCACAGCTTATACGTCTCTGCACCGAAAGAGGTGGGACGCGGTCCCACCAAACTCATGTCGCCTTTCAACACATTGATCAACTGAGGCAGTTCATCCAGACTCGTTTTTCGCAGGACTCTGCCAATCTTTGTAATACGTGGGTCATTGGTGATCTTAAAATCAGGCCATTGCAACTCGTTCAGGTGAGCATACTTTTCCTTCAATGCCTCTGCATTTGGAACCATTGAACGAAATTTATACATGCTAAACCGCTTTCCATTTTTTCCAGTACGAAATTGAGTGAAAAGCGCTGGAGCACCGGGAGAAGTGACTTTAATGATGATGCCAATAACAAGAAGCAAGGGCGCCCAGAAGGGAGCGCTCAGCAATACGAGTGTGAGATCGATGATCCGCTTAATAATAAAATAAGAACGCCCTACAAAGATGCGTTTTTTGGGGTCAAAGGAATTAATCCAGGAATGTTGGTCAAGGGAAGTGGACATACTGGTCATTTCACAGTCTGCTCTTTCATTTCAACAAGTGCTTTGGAAGGTAAAGGTTGTTTGGAACGATCACGCGCCAAATGCAGCAAGTCTTCAAAGGTCAGCGCTTCATCAGGAAATGAAGCAACGCCGCAATTGACGTGAAGCCCCGTCCGCTCGGTCACAATCTTGCAAATACGATCAGCCAATAAATACACACTTTCAAGGTCGGTCTCAGGGCACAGGATGACAAATCTTCCAATGCGGTCCCGTACCAGCAAGTCGGTCTGGCGAATTGCCTCACCGATCGCCTGACCAACACGGGCGTTGGAAAGACGGGTAAGCACATCGCGCTGCAAACTCATCAGCATTTCGCGTACAACTTCCTCATCCTTTGGAAAGGCATGCAAGACCAAAAGAGAAAGCGGACGATGATAACGGCGGCTGCGGCTGAACTCAATCTTGATCTGCTCGGATGCCAGATCGATTTCCAGCGCACGGTGAGGGAATGTACCCTGCGCCAGAACATCCATCAGTGATTCTGAGCGTTCGATCCCGATTGCAAGCTGGTAAGAAAGCCAGACACCAACCATCAAGATCACAAGTTCCAGAACGATCACTTCCACATCCAGTGATCCAGTATTACCGCGGTCTGTGAGCTCGAATATTCCGAAATAAACCGCACCCCAGAAAACCATTGGCACGACAACAGAAATCTTGTGAAGCGACGGGACGAACACCATCACCGGAACAATAAAAATGGCAAGCAAGTAAAAATAGGCGGCGAAATTAATGATCGGCGTATTAGAACGGTCCAATTGACCAAGCACCAATATGCCAAACAAATAGAAAGCGATCGATAAAACGGATCTCTTGAGGTTTGTCACGTTTATACCCTAGAAAAAAATATCAATTTCATATTAAATCCATTAATAATATGATTTTAGCATAAAAAAGCTATTAATCAAATTCTCAAAATAGCAAGGCCCCGACAGCCCATTTCTCCAAAGGACCTGGGGGATTGCAAAAATCAGTTGGGCTATTCTGGATAGTTTAAGGTTGAATTTTACTCCCAGTATCGAATTGTGAACATGACGGTTTTGTTAGCGAGTAAGAATCACCTTACGGCATCCATCAAATCAAAATGGCACAAAAAATTACCCCAAATTCAAATCTGTTCAACCTCAATCCATCCACAATTGTTGTTTACAGCACTGTGTGGTGTCCGGACTGCAAGCGAGCTAAAAAGTTTTTTGGGGAACATCGTGTTCAATACGAAAATATAGATATTGAAGAGCACTCCGAAGGCGTTGCATTCGTGGAGGGTCTGAACAAAGGGATGCGTATCATCCCCACCATTGTGTTTCCCGATGGGGAAATCCTAGCTGAGCCTTCCAACGCCAAATTGGCTGAAAAGCTGGGGCTGCAAACCAAAGCCAATCGCGAATACTATGACGTCATTATTATTGGAGGCGGCCCAGCAGGATTAACCGCAGCGCTCTACCTTGCCCGCGAAGGCATGGACACGTTAGTCATTGAAAAAGCCGGGTTGGGCGGACAGGCCGGCATCACTCAGATCCTGGATAACTTTCCCGGATTTGACGAAGGTATCACCGGCGCCGACTTTGCCGAGCGGCTGGGGCGGCAGGCACGTAAATTCGGCGTAGAACTATTACAAGCTCAGGAAGTCACTGAAATTGAGGAAGATGGACAATATCATATTGTCCACACAAGTTCTGGAAACCATTACCACAGCAAAGCGGTTCTGCTCACCTCCGGCGCTCGTTATCGCCGCATGGAAGTTCCCGGTGAGGAAGAACTGATCGGTATCAATGTTCATTTTTGCGCCACGTGTGACGGCGCATTCTATAAGGGGAAAAATGTACTTGTCGTCGGCGGCGGTAACAGCGGATTTGAAGAAGGGCTCTTCCTTACAAAATTCGCCACCCAGGTGGACATCCTTGTCAACTCACCAGAGCCAAAAGCCAGCAAGATCCTGCAGGACAAAGTGGCTGAAAAAGAAAACATGAAAGTCCTGCTTAATCACAACATCATGGAGTTGCGCGGAAAGAACAACCTCGAATCTGTACTTGCAGTGGATAAGAATACAGGAGAAAACAAAACGCTGAATTATGACGGCGTTTTCGTGTTCATCGGTCTGACACCCAACAACGACTTGCTCAACGGACAAGTGGAATTCGACCCCTGGGGATTTGTCAAAACCGAACATATGATGACCAGCATCCCCGGAATCTTCGCGGCAGGCGACGTTCGGGCTGGATCCACGAAACAGGCTGCTTCTGCAGCTGGTGAAGGCGCATCCGCCGCGCTCGCCATTCGTGAATATCTAAAAACCATCGGCGGATAACATCAATCATATCTGGAGGAATGAATCTGTGAGCAGGGATCTCTACACCAAAGCACCATCGCAAATCGTAATGTATTCAACCGAATATTGTCCGGACTGTCATCGGGCAAAGGCCTTTTTTGAAACCAATGGCATTCAATACTTGAAGGTTGGGCTGGAGGGCAATGAAGAAGCAACCCACTTCGTCATGGACATAAACAATGGGTATCGAAGCGTGCCAACCATTGTTTTTCCTGATGGGTCCGTGCTTGTTGAGCCAAGCTGGGAACAGCTGAAGCAAAAAACAACCGCTCGCAGCAATACTCAATAAAAGAAGTAAAACTTCGAAGATATGAAGGCGGCCAACACTCAGGCTGCCTTCATTTTTTTAATCAGACGCAGATATCCCGGGGGTATAATGACATCATGATGAAGAAAGTCTTCACACTTGCCTTTTTAGCGCTGTTCATCAGCGCATGTGAACCATGGGGTTATCTTCCTCAACCGCTCCCGGTATGGACTGCGGCCCCTTCACAACTTCCCGGGGTGATCACGGCGACGCCGATCATTCTTGCGCCGCCCTCCATACAAACTGCAACCCAAGGCGTAATAATTCTTACGCCCGTCACGGTCACCTCCACCAACACCGAAACGCCTTCGCCAACGGCCACACTCACATTTACGCCGTTCACCCCCACTCAGACACCCATCATCCCCGTTCAAGCGTTGACCGTGGATATTCTTGGCTGCAACACAAGCATTGACATCACCCACGGCATGGGCGAAGTGACGAACGCCTACGTTACTGTAAAAAATACGGGAAATACCGACCTGCCAAACACCTGTGCTTTGCTACGCGCAATCGACGAAGACCGCGAACACCCGGACAAAAAAGTATGCGTCCCCAATCTGCCCGTGCGAAATCAGGTGACCTTCAAATTGACCGTTGATTCTGCCTACAATAATGACACCATTATTCAGGTGGACGCCTCATCCAACGACTTGCTGTTGCTGCGTGTGGACAGACAATCCTGCACAGATATTGGAATCTTTGGCGGCGCCCCTGCGGATGTGGGCGTGGTCAAGCCAATTCAATAGACAAATTTATTTAGCCAGAGGCAGTGTAAATGAAAATACACTGCCTTTATTTTTGCCTTCACTCTCCACCCAAAGCTTTCCGCCATGTGCTTCAACAAGATGCTTTGCAATGGTCAGGCCGATGCCTGAACCGCCGTGCGCACGTGAGCGGGATTTGTCCACGCGATAGAAGCGGTCGAAGATGTGCAAGAGGTGCTCAGCGGGAATTCCAACGCCATTGTCTTTGATCGAGAAAACCGCCTCTTCTTTTTCCTGCCTTGCCGAAACCAAAACGGTTCCATTTTCAGATGTGTATTGCAGGGCGTTGCCGACTAAATTGGTGAGCACTTGAATGGCGCGCCCATCGTCGGCGAGGATATGTATGGGTTGTGCCGGCAGGTCAAGGGTCAGCTTGATGCGTTTTTCGTCGAATTGATATTGCAGTCGTTTGGCAACTGTTTGAATTAGCATGGCCGCATCCACAGGGTGGACATCCAATTGAATGGCGCGTGATTCCACACGACTCAATTCCTGCAGGTCATCCACCAGGCGGCTCAAACGCTCAGCCTCTGCATGGATTTGCTGATAGGTTTCATCGGAAGCGGGAAGCACGCCATCCATCAAACCTTCAGCGGAACCTTTGATGGCAGTGAGCGGCGTGCGAAGCTCGTGTGCAACATCGCCGAGCAAACGACGGCGCATATTTTCCACCTGTTCCAACTGCTCTGCCATTTTATTGAAACTGCCTGCGAGTTGATTTAATTCATCGGTGCCCTGCAATTGCACGCGCTCATCGTAATGTCCTTCGGCAATGCGCTGGCTCGCATTCATCATTACAACTACAGGCGCAAGAATGCTTCGGCTGAAAACCAAACTGACCACCAGCGCCACCAGCGAAGCCGCAGCCACCGCGATCAACAACGACTCGGTAAATGTTGCCTGAAAGTTCTGATAAAACTCAGACATCATCCCGCCGCCCTGCCCCATCATGCCCTGGCCCTGCCCCATTCCCTGCCCAGAACCGATCTGACTTTCCATCGCCAAAAGATGCCGCGCAAAAGCACGCGGCGTGACAATTTTGGTCGTGATGCCAATGACCAACATGCCGACCAGGATCACAACAAAATATGAAAGGAATAATTTAATTCCGAGGTATGAGCGCAGGATCTTCATATCAAATCAATTCCTTATTCCAATTCGTCATCAAAGCGATAACCAACACCACGCACCGTGCCGATGATATCGGGCAGCCCAAGCTTTTGGCGCACGTGACCGAGATGCACATCGACCACGCGGATCTCGCCAAAATAGGAACCACCCCAAACACGTTCAAGCAACTGCTCGCGCGTGAGAACGCGGCCGTGATTTTCGGCAAGCACATGCAGAAGGTCGAATTCGCTGGCGGTCAAATCGATGGCTTGGTCATCCACCGTGACCTGACGCGCGCCCGTATCGATGCGCACATGACGAAACGCCAGCACGCTTCCTTCTGCGCTGGGGCTTGATCCTGTTTGAATGCGCCTGATCGCCGCCTTGACCCTCGCCACCAACTCACGCGGACTGAACGGCTTGGTGACATAATCATCCGCGCCCATCGAAAGGCCCACGATCTTGTCGGTCTCTTCTGTGCGGGCGGTCAGCAAAATCACATACGCCTGCGACTCGCGCCTCAAGCGGGAAAGCACCTCCAGACCATCCATGCCGGGCAGCATCACATCCAGCACGATCAGGTCGGGTTTAAAAGCGCGCGCCGCTTTGAGCCCGGAAGGGCCATCCACAGCGGTGAACACCTCGTACCCTTCGGGCTTGAGATAGGCCTGCACAAGATTAATAATGGACGGTTCATCGTCAACGATCAGTATCTTTGTCATGGTTCGATTCTGCCTTGGTCGTTTTTATCTATCATAAAGGCATTGTAAAGGTTTGGTAAAGAAAAAAGTCGCTGTGAATGGCTCATTCACAGCGACTTTTACTCATTTTTTCTTATTTCACTTCACAATATTGCCGAATGTGCGCATCGACCTGTGCCTGGAGTTCCAGCGCGCGTTCGGATGTGGGCGCGACCATGATGCATCCAAAACGATTCTTGAACAATGGCTTCGTAATGGTGACCACCATTCCCAATGGCTCATCCCCGGGCATCGGGTAGAGAAAATCCTTGAGCACTTCGAGCAATTCGGCGGCGTCTGTGATCGTACCAGAATTGGAGGCTTCAAAACTGATAAGGGATACTTTGTCGGCATAGTCATTACCGAAGGCATATTTCCCAAACTCATGCACATGCGTACCGCCTGTGCGGCGGGCGTTGATCTCAAGCAGGTACACTTTATTGTCGTCGCCGACGATACAATCCAGGTCAAAATGGCCGACGTATCCCATATTTTGCAGGTTGCGAGCCAATTCCAGAGTGCAGCGTTCCAAGTCGGCGCACCAGGGCTGTTTGTAAATGCCGCGGTCGATCTGAATACCGCAAAAATCCCCGAACCCCAAAAATAACTGATTGGATATATAGGTAATGTGGGGATCGCCTTCCCCAAGCCTGGGCACTTTCACCTCGGCAGACGGCGACATTCGATTCGCCGAGGGAATGTACTTCTCGACAACGATCAATTCATTCGAATAAAAAGGCTGGGAGCGCAGTCTGTCAAATATATCGTCAACGGAAAGGCCGGATTCGGGGGAAATCACCGTCGTGCCGATGCCGCTTTCGCCAGTATCGGTCTTTACGACACAGGCTTCTCCACGGCTGCAAAACCAATGAGCCATGACCGAAGCCTGCTGCAAGGTCTCGCAGATCATGCCAAACGGCAGGAATTTGCTGGCATCCGGCATCCAAAAGGAGGCTAACGAACGGAAGCCGGTCTTTGTATCCACATAATCGCGCAGCCAAAAATGATCTGCATCGGGGCTTTCAGGGGTCAGCACCTGCAGGTTGTAGTCTTTGCGCATAACTTCTACAAGCCGCAAAAATTCTTTTGTGGTGGCGTATGGAATGAGTTGAACAACCCCGTTCGGAGCCGCGTATTGAAGAATGCCATCAAGAAGATGTGCCTCGCGCAAAATATCGAGACACAAATAATGCGTAGGCTCGTGCGGAGCAAGATGACGCGTATTGGGATATCCCAGCCGCTTCGTATTGAAATCAGCATGGGCAATGGGATAGTTGACGATCACCAGCTTCGGGTCATCTGCCCAAAGGATGGTGCGGTCGCCATGATAATCTTCACCGTTGATCAGGTCATCCCGTTCGCCGGGGTTGTCGCTGCGTCCAAGAAAATCAATGTGTGCCTCAGCAAAATTGCTGATCACAATCGTCGGAATCGTATTCTGGTTTGACATGGAACCCCTAGGCTTCACCACCGGTCTTTTTTCTTCCCTGATTATCGCGGATTTTCTGAGCCTTGGTCTTGAGGTCCTGGAAGAATTCAGATTCCACGATCTCTTCCACCTGCTTCTTCCTCTTGCTGTCATCGATCATGATCTTCAATTGTTCCACCTGTTTGCGCAGGCTTTGTTCACGTGTGTAAACCTTATCGATCATCGACTGGAACACCTTATCGAGAGTCTCGATCTCATCCGGGAAATTTGACGATTCACCGGCATTTGAAAGAAAAACCAGGCTGCCCTTGTAATCGCCTTCGCCGATCTTTTCGGCTGCTTTAGTGAGCGTAAGAATGGGGCGGGTAAATACGTTGGAGATAAAAAAGACAAGGAAGAACAAAGAGACGTAGGTAATGGCAAAGGCGATATATACCTTCTTCAGAATCGCCGCCTGCACTTCGCGGACATAGTCGGCTTTGAAATCGACACCGATCGCGCCCACCACTTCGCCCTTGGAATTCTTGATCGGAGCAAACGCCGATACCCAGCTGCCGAAATCGTCTGAATACATTTCCACTTTACAGCCAGGCGTTCCATACACACAACCGTTATTCTTTTGGCCTTCCGGTGTGTCTTGCAAGGTGAGTTCCTTCAAGCCAGAGAGATTGGGCCCAACATTGTCGGTGGTCCAATGCTCCATGAATGTGGCACCCGTGGGCGGGTCGTTCAGAGCGCCGCCGCTTGTCACAAAGATCAATTCATTTGGCGCAGTCCCTTTGATGTAGGTATAAATTCCAGCGCGCGGCTCGATCTGCTTGACAGACCATAGCAGTTTGGCCTGCGACCAGTAGCGAAGGTCATCTGTATATCCATCTTCGCGCGGGGTTGCTTCGGTGTACAGGGCTTGAAACTCATCGCCATCGATCAGTTTGGCGGCGCCTTGAATCGTATTCACGAGATCATCTGTGATGCGCTGCATCGCCAGATCAGTGGAAAATTGATAAAACCAATAAAAAGCAACCGCAAAAACAACGGTGAACAACAAAGTGAAGCCTATGAGCAGCTTAATCCGCAAGCTGATAAAAAACACCTTGTTCTTCTTTTTTTCATTATTCATTTCGCACGCTCCTCTACCGAAATTGATTGAAGGGATTCCTGTACGGCCCAATGTGATTCGGGTAGTCCATAATGATCCATTAGATAGGCTTTGACGAACATCGAAAGCTGGTCGGCGTCCTTCGGGTTGTAGGCTCCCCTGTCAATGGGGTAAATTCCCAAATGCATCGGGGTGAAGCCTGTTTTTTCGATCTCCTGACGGCCAATGATCTCAAGGGCGTCTTCAGGGGCGGGGGGTTCGTAATATTTTACAGGCAGCAGCAACATGCCGTATTCCTTAAATCGAGCCACCACCTTGGGCGACTCGACCTCTACCAGTGAACCCAAAGGCAGGGACATTCCCAGCGACTTTGCATCCATCAAAAGTTGTTTGTGCCGCAGCTCAATCATGAGCCTGGCAAGGCTAGTATAACCCGAATGAGAAATGATTCTAAAATCAGGATGCACGCCCAGATCCAGCCCGAGGCCGCAATTCCTCTTGTAGTTGTATTTGAAGACCGTCATCGCGGCGGGCCGCCCGTTGACCAGCGCCAGCCACTGATGTTCCAAAAAAGGCGGCGTGGTATCCTGCGGACGGTTTGCCCGTCGGCGCATGACTGCAACGTATCTCCCGTAGCCAGGGAACAATTGCAGATACAACTCGATCAGATCATCAAGATAGCGGGTACGGCCATTTACAATTTCCTGGATCTCAAATCCAAGCTCTGGAATCTCGAACATCAAAACTCTATGTTATCCAACACGCTTTTTCGCTTGGAGCGCGCAAAGCGCCAATCGAGCAGGCTTTTCTCGTATACGCGGTGGAAGTTAAAGCCCGCCAGCATGGCACCAAAGGCCGCAACCAAAGCGGTGCCCAGGGAAATATATTGAAACACGGGTTCTGTGATCATGGCCGAACGCAACAGCCACAGCAAAAGCGCCATCCATAAACTGCTTGCGATGGTGGCAAAGTTATAGAAAACAGAATCCATAAACAGGGCGACGCGACCGCGTCTTTCGTCGGGGATCAAGCCCTGCAACGATTTTCGGGTGGGTTCATCCCAACCGCGCTGGACCATGCGGGCGAAGAAACGTCCGATGGCAACACCCCAGACCCCCACCAGACCGAGGGCAATTCCGCTTGCGCCGAGAAGAAAAGCAGGCAGGACCATGAATGAATTTTTCAGCGCGACTTTTTCCAGCAGGCGTCTGGTGATCAGCCATTGAAAGGTCAACAGACCGATGGTTTGCGCGGTTTTGAAATACCCGAGAAATTGCTGGAATTCGAGGGAGTTGCCGCTCGTGTTCGTTTCGATGGAACGAAGGAAATAAAACTCAAGCATGGCCAACGCCACGCCGCTCAAGAGCATGATGATCGCCACCATTTTCAGCATGGCGACTTTTGAGAAATACTCAATCCCCACCTGCAAACTTTTCATCAGGCTGGTGTCTTCATCTTTGGATTGACGGGCACGGACATGGTGACGGAAAAACGCGATCCGCAAAACAATCATCGACACGATCAACAGCAGCGCCGCCAGGACGAAAATCGCTTCAGGCCCCGCCGACTGCTGTTCCAGCAATTCGGCAGACACGCCTGCGAGGGAGTTTCCTGCCAAACTGCCGATGACCGCACCCGATGCAACCAAAGGAAAGACCCGCTTGCCTTCGGTGACCGAGAAAACATCATTGGCAAGCGCCCAAAATGCGAGCGGCAGGATATAGTATTGCTGGTCGGTAATAATGGATAACAGGGGAAACGTGATCTTATCGGGGATCTGGGCGCGGAACAGAAACATCAACGCCAGATAGAACATTCCCATGAGGCCCAACAGCCAGGTGATCAAATTCAGTCTCGAATATCGGTCAACGAGGACGGAGTATCCGCTCGCGCCGACCAGGGTCAGGAGGGTCATCACCAGCCACAGCCAGGGCAAAGAATCGGACCCGATGTTGCTGACAAATCCCGCCGTTGCCACGACATCAGATAATTCCATCACCATCATGTTGATGGCAAGCAAAAACCACAAAGCCAGAACCAGTTTAACGTGTTGCGTGCCAAACCAGTTGGTCATTCTCTCATTCACAAGATCCTCGTCTGATAAATAACTGTTTTTAGGATTTGGAGCAAACTGCGGGCGCCATTTCAAGAATCAATGAAGGAAATCTGGCGGCCGTAAACGAAGCAACGGGGACGCCCCCCAATCTTCCGATTCTCATTGAAGAATGAATTCCCTTCATCTTGAAAATGGAGCGTATTTCTGAAATATTCGTTCCTCTTTTGGGAAAACTAGGGCGAGTATACCCGATTATGAGAAAGGCTCCAATTCCATGAGAACGGCAGAACGGGGGTAATTTTGCGGGCCTGCCAGAAGATTTAACCACGGAGCACACAGAGATCACTGAGAAAAAAACCTCTGTGGAGATGATGGCGTAGAGCGTTGGGTGTAAGGAAAAGCCCTGCGAAAGTGTATAATAACCTTATGACCGACGAACCCATCAAATCTCTTGCACGCAACAAGATCGCCATGCTTATCGATGGCGATAACGCCCAGGCGGGACTGCTTTCTCAGATGTTGGTGGAGGCGGGACGCTACGGCCAGGTGACCGTCCGCCGTATTTATGGGGATTGGACGACGCAAAGCATGAATTCATGGAAGGATACGCTTAATTTTCACGCGTTCCAACCCATTCAGCAATTCCGTTATACCATCGGAAAGAACGCAACCGACAGCGCGATGATCATCGACGCGATGGATATCCTGCATTCGGGCGTGGTGGACGGCTTTTGTCTGGTCTCCAGCGACAGTGACTATACGCGGCTGGCCACCCGCATCCGCGAGACGGGCGTGTTCGTGATGGGCATCGGCGAAAAGAAGACGCCAAAACCGTTCGTGAACGCCTGCGACGTGTTCGTGTACACGGAAAACCTGGTCACCGAAAAGAAGGCCCCCCACAAAAGAACAGAAACGTGGATAAAACGAAAAAGGCCAAGGACGAGAAGGAAGAAAAAGAAGAACTCGACCCGATGCCAATTTTGAGCCAGGCTTTTGAGATGGCGGTACAACAGGACGGCTGGGCCTCTCTCGCCAATATGGGCAACGCCCTTTACCAGGTGGATCCAGGCTTCGACCCGCGCACCTACGGCCACAAACAGCTTTCGAAGATGATCAGCAAGTTGAAAGACCGCTTCGAGATGCGCGCCCAGGAAAACGACGGTCCGATCATCTTTTATGTGCGGATGAAGGAATAAACAAGGAAATGGCCTGCCTAAAGCAGGCCGTTTTATTTTTACGGCAGGGACTGTATAATGCTGTTATGCAATCTATAAGGTGTTATACAGCGAAATTGCTGTTATGTACCCCAAATTGGGGTGTTATAGGCGAAGCGGTAAATACCGGATTTTGGGTGTTTATACAGCGTGCTGTATAAACAGTAGGCAAAACATACTCGAGTGACGCTGGAAATCGGCCCGAAAGGCAAGAAGGTGGTGGCGGTAGCACCTGATTGGCCCGGCCTTGAGCGCGGGGCAAAGACCGCGGAGGACGCAATCGAAAGG
>NZ_JADJKT010000002.1:0-118933 GCF_016705895.1 Candidatus Villigracilis affinis
CAGCAAGGAGAAAAAATGAATCGCAAACAACTCACCATGTTTCTGATTTTGCTCGCAGGATATGCACTTTGTGCGTTTGCAACCTATGCCTTCTTCATAGATGAACTCACCGCAAGCATGGGCATCCCCAGCTTCAACGGACGTACCACGCCGCTCTATGGATCGCCAACATCATCGCCGCGCTTACACAATTGGCGCTGGGCATCCCGGCACCTCTCTTCCTCCTGACGGGCGCTTCCTCCTTCGCCGGACGGGATCCTGTACTATTGGCGGGGGTCTTCATCCTCAACGGAATCGTCGGACTCCTCGTAGGCGGGCGTTACATGAAAGATGGTTGGTCGCCGCGGCGAGGTCCCGCTTTTGGGCGGATGTTATCTTCCACGTCATTATGGATTGTTATAAAGGAGTTTCACATATCACGTTTATTCCAATGTTCACATCCACGAAGGCGAAGAGTGAATTGTGCTATATGAAGCCATCATGGATAAATGGACTACCCCCTACAAAAGGGAGAGTCATCCCAACCAGTTTCCGGTGAGACCCGTCATCGCCAGCGGACCGGGAGACGCGCCGCCTGTTGTCCTTCTCCATGCGTTACTGGCAGGTGCCGCTTCACGGCCCATCGGAACGTCGAAGTTTTAAGGCCGATCGTATCGAGTTTACGCTATGGATGTAATTGGCGAAGGGAAAAGAGGCCAAACGTCAAGCCCGTCAATCGTTGGATGATTTCCTAAACTGGTTCACAGAAGTGATCGACGCTTGGGCATCGACACATATTACCTGGCTGGCAATTCTGGCGGTTTCACAGGCGCCTACTACGCCGTGAAACTTCCAGAACGGATGAAAACTTGTGTTGATCGGATACCCGCGACAATCCACAAGGCGACCGTTCTACACCCATGTACATACCCAAAGCAATATGTACGGATTCTTCCCCAAAAATTACCTGGTGTAAAGCGGGTCATGCATGGTGTGGATTGGATGCACAAGGGTCTCCTCGCGATCCGCTTTGGGAGCCGCTGTTCCTATAACTCAATGGTTACGGCGGGTTGATCAATCGGGTATTCCCGCGAATGTACTCGAAAGAGGATATTGCCCAAACCAACAAAGTGCTTCCATCTTGGGGAGACAGGGAAGTCGATCTATAACGATCTCCATTCCTCCAATTCACGATCAGCACGGGACTTGATCCCCAGCGTGAAAGTCAATGATTCCCGCCGCACCACATCACCGCCGTTGCGGTCAGAAAAGGTGGATCAAAAGCTTCTTGAATTCTTTGCCGAATAACACCTGTCCAGTGGACGGTAAGACTCCCGCGCTGCGAAGGTCTTTTACTTCTATCCTCCATGCAGTTGCCTGATGACTTCCAACCCGTCTACGTTGTTGACGATGATATGCGTGGTCGCCATCAGGGCGAGAATGACTACTACCCAAATCACTATCTTCACGGTCTTCTTTTTGTTATCAGTTTTTGTTCCATTTTTTATTCTCCTCTTTTATTTCCGTCATTGCTTCCAGCAACCAGCTTGATGAACAGCTCCTTCCTCCAAGACGGGTTAGTAATTACACATACGCCAGCGTCTCTCTCACAGTGAGACGGGACGCCTGTTGGGCAGGATAAGCGCTTGCCGCAATCGAACACAACGACGATGACAGACAACCAAATGACAAGACCCATTGGCGAGACGATCAATGGCAACGGTGAGCGGAAGGACATCATCCCGATCAAGTAGCCGATTCCCAACGAGAGTGGAATGGACAACGGCAATGCAATTACCCAACTCATCAAGCCAATGAAGACGCCCTCGCTGATGATGTTTCGTAGGATGGTCTTTGACTTGGCTCCGATGGCACGCATAACGCCAAACTCACGCGTCCGCTCGATGACGCTGGTGCCCATGCTGGACATGAGTCCCAGCCCGCCAACTACAGCCATAACGGTTGAGATCATCATCAAGGCAACGATGAAGATATAAACGTGTCCGCTGATGGCTTCACCCAACAACGCCTCTGAAACCGCGACCTTGACGCTGACATTCCCAACCGCCAATGCCTGCTCAATGTCACGAGTGATGGATGCCGATGACTCTTTGTCATGTTCACGCATCACAACGCGGACAGCATTCGTTATCGGGATACGTTCGCACGATCTCCAAAGCATCGGGGCGATTCAAAGCGGCGGGAGTCAGATTCCATGCTTCGCTTTTCTCCACGCCAGAGACGTTCGCAAGCAATGAGTCAACTTGTTCGGTGGGCACTGGCGAATTGAATCGAATCTCCAAATCATAGTGACGATCTGCGGCGGATTGATCGAGGGCGGCTTGCCATCCACTTCGCACGTTGATGCCCGTCATGAACATGGCGCCAGCAGCGGAGAGAAGACTCAACGTAAGGATCAATCGTCCACGGCGGCGGAAGGTGTTGCGCAGGGCAAGGATCAGGGTGTTGTCAAAAAACCGAATGCGGCTGAGCCAGCCGTCCCGTAGGCTTGAAGCGGGCGCATCACGGCTGATGCCGTAATCGTTGAGAGTCTCCCCGCACCGTGATGCGAGTCGCCTTGAGGATGGGATCCAATGCAACCAGCAATGGAATCAGAATGCACATCAAAATCAAAACAAGATAGACCCACGACGGAACGACGTCACTATAAATTTCAAGCTTGAGAAGTTGAGCGATCACGCCCGTGAAACCACGTCCCGCCGCAATGCCCAACGGCACACCGATCAGCGACGCCGCCATGCCAAGCAAAACGATCAACACAAGATATAAACCTGTGATCTGCCGTGTACGTGCGCCGATTGCTTTCATGATTCCGATCTGGCGGATCTGTTGCGCCAGCAAACCGTTGATCATCGTTGCGCTGAGAATGGCGCTCAACAACAAAGCCATAAAGCTGAACACAAGAAACAATGTGATCACGGAGGTCATCTGACTTTGATGCGGATGCCTACCTGGCGGCGGAATGCGAATCTCGTGCACAACATAACCCTGCGCCTTCAGCCAGGCAGCCAACTTACTCACTGTTGATTCGATAGCGGTCACGTTATATGGCTCATCGCTCACGATGACCTTCAGAATATTCAACGTCTCGCCTTCGCCAAGCGTCGCCAACGTCCCAGGTGTGATGTATCCATACACCGTTTGTTCCTGCCATGCAGGTGCAAGCGCAGGGTCATGCACCGTCCACGAAATTTTTATTTGTTGCTTCGTGCCGTTCGGCGTTTGAATTGTGATCGCATCACCGATGTTCAAATCCAACATCGGCAGGACTTCACGCTCGACAAGAATCGTTTGTTCCGACGGAGGATACGCGCCCGCATCAGGAGCGACCGTGCTGACATGTGACGTTTCAAAATCTGGGACGACGAACAGCAACACAGGCATCCATTCATTGGGACCGATCTCGGCTCTCCCTCCGACCCATGAAGTTGCTTCGGCTTCCGAAATACCTTCTCTTTCGCTGACGGCTTTTACAAGAGCATCGTCCACTCGATCCAACTCGATGAATGCCGAAGCGGGATTCGTGCCGAGATAATTGCGGCTCATCTCACGTCTCGCAATGGTATAAGCGCTCAGAAATGTGCCCACACTAAAAATGCTGACTGCAATGGCAATGACCATCATCGCCATGCGTCCCTGTGCGGACTGTAGATCACGCAACAACTTCTTCCAACGTGGACTGTTCATTTTTCCCGTCCGTTCACAATTGAACCATCTGCCAATGCAATGGAACGTGTGAAGTATTGCGTGAGGTCACGTTCGTGAGTCACCATCAACACGGTCTTGCCTTCTGCGGCGAGATTCGCAAACAACTGCATGACCGCATCAGACGTGGCTGAATCGAGATTGCCTGTCGGCTCATCTGCCACGATCAACGGTGGGTCATTCGCAAGCGAACGGGCAATGGCGGCACGTTGTTGCTGTCCACCTGAGAGGTCTGCGGGAAGTTTATCGGCTTGTTCGGCAATACCAACCTTCTCCAGCAGAGAGATCGCACGTTCCCGTCGCTCGTTGACTGGGAACGTATTGCAAAAATCCATCGGCAGGATGATGTTCTCCGCAACGGTCAACGTGGGAAGCAGTTGAAAGAACTGGAAGACAACGCCCACGTTGCGTCCACGCCAGACTGCCAACTGCTCCTGATCCATCGCATGGACAGCCGTCCCAGCCACGAACACTTCGCCCGAAGTCGGCGTGTCAATGCCCGTGATCATGTTGATAAGCGTGGACTTCCCGCTCCCCGATTTGCCAACCACCGCAACAAACTCGCCCGCGTCGGCTTGCATGTCCACTTCCTTGAGTGCCAGGAACTTCCCTGCGGCGACGTTATATGCCTTGGAGACTTTTCTCAACTCGATGAGATGATTCTCCACGAGCGGCTGAACCATCACTTGATTTTTACTTGCTAAACTTGTTACCATTTTTGATTTTCTCCTTTTCTTCTAAAAGAATTTGATGTACACTATATATGTTTCTGAACACCATGTTCGGTTATACAGATGTAGCAAAAAGATGTCAACAACCAATGTGTTGAAATCCGTACGTTATTGAACATTGAGGAGCGATTTGTTCAGGATTTTTTAAACACAAAGGGCACAACGGTCACGAAGGAATAAAACCGAAAGGGTATAAAGCCTTTCCCCTTTGTGTACTTCGTGTACTTAGTGGTGAAAAGGAAATTACCATGCCAAAAAAAGTCAAACCCGAAGACCGCCGCATCCAGCGGACACGACAGTCACTGCAAACAGCCTTGAGTGAATTGATAGTGGAAAAGGGATATGAAAAGGTTACAGTGCAGGATGTAATAGACCGTGCCAATGTGGGACGCTCCACGTTCTATGCACACTTTGAAAGTCTGGATCAACTCCTCCTCAGCGGCTTTGAACCCCTGCGCGTGCAGTTCGAGGATTTCTTATCGGGAACAACCTTTGATATCGAAAGTCCTTGGGCGTTGAGTCTTGCCATGTTCCAGCAGGTGCAAAAACAAAGGGCGGCTATATCACATTGACACACATTCAAAAATTCCTATATGGATACCTGCTCGATCATTTGAAAATGAGCCTGCCAAAGAGAAACAAAAATATCCCGCCTGAACTTCTGGCGCATTACGTCGCCAGTGCATTTATCGCCTTAATGACCTGGTGGATTGATAACCACTACCCCATCCCTGCTGAAAAGATGAATGAGTACTACCGTCAACTCGTGGAGCCTGGAACGATGGCGATCATGATGGGAGCATAAAAGGACGTGTAAATAATGCTCGTCTTTCTCGAAATTATGTACACATCCGATCGGACATACTGTCCAAGTGGATAGTGTAGACTCCCTCAATAACAGGGGAGTCTTTTGTTTGGATACTATACAATAAAAGCATAAATAGGAAAGGAAAACCCATGCAAATCACCACCCAACCCAGTTCGATCCCGATCTCAAACGCCAAGGCAAGCTTCCGTCCCTGGCTCATGCTCATCTCGCGTTCCGTGCTATTCATCCTCTTTCAAGCCTTGATCGCGCTGATTCTCTTCGCAACAGGTACTACTTCCGCGTGGAACGAATCCGCCCGCTGGTGGACATTCACAGCATTCCTCACCAACTTCGTATCCATCTATTTGCTCGTGCGTCTTTACAATGCGGAAGGAAAAGGTTATTTCGATGTTATACACTTTTCACGTGAGACATGGAAAAAAGACCTCGCTTGGTTCTTCGGCACAAGCCTCATCGGGCTGCCCATTGGAGCCTTGCCAATGACCGCACTAGCCGCCGCGTTTTTTGGTGACGCCATGATACCTACCACCATGATGTTTCGTCCGCTACCAACCTGGGCATTTATATTGAGCTTTCTCTTCCCACTCACCATTGCCTTCGCGGAATTACCCACCTATTTTGGTTATGTCATGCCGCGTCTCGAAGCACGCCTTAAGAATGGCTGGCTCGCATGGCTTATCGCGTCCTTCTTTCTCGGCGCTCAGCATATGTTCCTGCCGCTTATCCTCGACGGTCGTTTCATACTATGGCGTTTGGGAATGTATCTACCTTTCGCTCTCTTTGTAGGTCTTGTCATCAAACTCCGCCCGACACTTTTGCCCCTACTTAATGATCCTCCATGCATTGATGGATCTCTCGGCTGTTGCTGTTTATTTGACGATATAACCCGCCTCTTTCTTAACCGAACAGACCTGAGTCTCTGTTAACCAGAGAAGACGTGAGGGAACGCTGAGCCGCTAACCTTCGGGAGGTGTCTATTTACATCGCCCCAAAACTTTCCTCCACCAGCCACCCCAAACTGATTTCCATTCTTTCCAACCGCAGCTTTGCGATCTCTTGCGCACGCGGAATGGTAAAGCGACCTTGTATATCATTTCGTCGTGAAAGGATGCATTTATAACAGGTCTCCACATTATTGGGACCTCGCGCAAAGTCACGCGCCATGCCCATCATGCCGAGAAACTCAAGCATGTCTGCTTCACGCAATAACAACGCTTCATTCGATTTCGTCGGGCGCATGTCGCGATAATCATGCAATTCAATCGTCTCGAGCAGGATTTCCTTTTGATCCGCTGTCAGGGGCAGACGAGGCAAAATGTCAGATTCAACCACCTGTCGGGAACGAACCGCATGTTCCACATCCTTTTGCATGTATTTTGGAAACGCACCCCAATCGTGCATGTACGTTGCCAACTCCATGATGTGCGCATCGTAAGGGATGTCTGTGCTGATCTGTTTGACGAGTTCGATCAAGCGTTTCGCATGGGCGACCGCCCAATCCTCCCCAACCTGCATGGTCATTTGAATAATGTCATCGAACGTGAGTTGAGTTTCTATCATTTTGTCTCTCCTATCTATCGCTTGTCTCATAATTAAGTAAACTTTTCATCGAAAATTGCGAAGGAAAATCAAATTTTCTGTTTACCAAATTATGCGATACTCTGTAATCAATGAGTGGTCATGATTGAAAGCATGAATAGACGGTCTCGCAATCCAACCTGCCTGATCCATCTTTCCACCAACACCTGCCCATCAGGTGTCTTCCAATCCTTTTCGAGAGCGGCGTGACACTTGAGCCCGAGTCCGCGCCGCTCATGATGGCAAAAGCGACATTCCAATGGCTGATGACCTGTGCCATATAGTTCGCAACGATCCTCTTTCAGAAAGGTACAGCCGTTCCTTGCGAATTGTTCTGTTGCATAAAACTTTTCACATCCCTTGAACGCTGGCGACAATACACCAAAGGTCAATTCAGGAGCAATCTCCAGCATCATGCGATTCCCATACCCCGCCTCCATTGCGCGGGATGCTTCTTCAACCGTCCACCAGCCAGGGCGGGCACAGTAAGCCAGGCAGATCTTACATCCACACGGCTTGGAGGGTGGATATTTTTGATTGAGAGTCAATTGAAGTTCCTTGATGATTACAGATAGTTCTACCAAAAGAGTCACTTTTTCATCGGTGGCCTTCTGGTTTTTACGATGTCTGTGAACCGGAGCGGCGAATGAATAGCCAGATGAAAACCGCCGCAAGGATGGCCAGCCCGGTGCTGATCGCCGTCCAAGTAATTTCTTCGGCGGCTGTTGAATATGTTTGCCCGAAGATCAACGCGCTGGACGAAATACTGGCGTGCATGAAGTAAGCGAGCAACAGGCTGCCCTGTGTTCGTTCATAGACCCAGGTGATGATGAATGACCAGGCAGTCAACAGGACAGGACCAAGCAAAGTGATCAACACCAGAGAGTCAAAGCCTCTGCCGCCAAGCGCGAAGTAGTCCGCGTAACCGTGCCACAATCCGCCCCAGATTAAACCCAACAACAGGGTCGCAACTGTCGGAGAGTAACGTTTGAGCAGATGTGGCAGCAGAAAGCCGCGCCAACCGAATTCTTCCATCAGCCCGGCGACGAGTCCCAGGGCGATGCCGGGACCAAGCAGGTTCACCATCGCTTCAGTATCGACGGGGTAGCCTGCCAGCCAACGAAGGAGTGGAGTCAACGCTGTCACAGCAGGGATAACCAACAGAGCGAGCCACCAGCTTCCCACACGTCCGATGCGCACCCTGTCCCACAAAGCTTGCAGTCCTTCACGTCCGTAGACCAGCCATGTGGTAAACAGGCCGCTGAGCGAAGGTCCAAACCCACCCAGCACAACAAAGAGGAATGAAATTGGCGGAGCGGACTTCATCAATTCGCCGGGTTTGATATACAGGAATAAAAACGACCAGATGCCAAACGACCAGACCATCGTCAGGATGATGTAGGTGAGAATGGGATGACGGGATGCCCAAGTTTTGAGATTCATGTTTGACTCCTTTGATTTGTATTTTCAAGCATATGATAGCGACAGGGAACAACAAACTCCCCCGTCGCTGGGGGAGTTTGTGACTGTCCGATTGGACAGGTTATATTTCCTTCACATTTTGATTGTGCTTTTTCTGGTAACGCGCCGCAAGCCAAATCAAGAACCACATTAAGATCAATACTTCGATGAAGCCCAGCCCGGCAAGCAAGGGCAGTGACAACCCATCCTTTATCAGGGTGACGAGTTGTCCCATTGGCTGAAAAACGGGCCAAAGCATGAATACGTTTTTCGTGATCCGAAACGCGATGGCATACATCACGCCGATGAAGAACAGAAATACCATCTCACTGGCGGGCATTCCATAGCCAATGTGATATGCCGCATACAGTGCGGAGCCCAAAATCAGCGCGGGAAGGAAGCCAAAGGCTTCTTCCAAACGCAGCAAGACCCACCCGCGCCAAAAAATAGCTTCAAAGAGACCGATGGCTAAGGAAAGAGCGACCAAAGGAAGAAGACTTTCCAATGTGGGTATCTTCAATCCACGGTAGGCGCCAGAAAATTGAAGTACGGCAAAAATTAATTGAAGGGTAATACTCACACCGAGACGCTCTCGCGTAAGACCCAAGTCAGAAACCGGCCGCTTCCTTATTACAACAGTCCAATATAGCGGTATACCTACACCAAATAGTGTTGCGCCCAACACGGCGTATAAACCGAAGTACGCCATCCCACCAGCTACTGTAGAACCAACGATGAAGGTCGCAGTATAAAGGGCTGTCACCACTAAAACCCATGAGAGCACAACAGCTATCAGGTCTTTGTTGGGACGCCAGTATATTGCAAAAATGGACAATAATTTTTTTGACATGAGATTATCCTGTCGATCAATGCGGCGGAAGTTGTATAACCGAAGCTGGCCCATGCAGGACGGCAGCGATATGCATTGCGATGTGGCTAAAGATCGCTGCCAATGGATTATTGGTAATCAAATAGCCCAGCGTCATGGCAGTATTTCCAATCACAGGACCAAACAAACCTGTGCCGCGATATTCGGGATAGCCAAGGTGATAGGCTGCCGTCACTAACACGCTGGCGAGTACGGCAATTATTCCAACGAGAATCTTGCCCTGCCAGTTTCCAGTCCACTCCAACAGGGTAAATGCCTGCCAGATGGCAAGCACAGGAAGGACAGTAAGCAACAATGCGTCCATCAACCCATACACAACGCCCGACCATAACAAATCAAAAGCCAACACAAAACCTTCCGACCTTGGAGAGACTGGTTGTGAAAGAACATTTTTGACGGTGAATAGAGTCAACAAGACCGCACCGACCAAGCCCCAAACCCAGTTATGCCGAATTATTTCGCTGATGGAAGTTCCGCTCCAGCGAATGTAGGCATAAAAGAACAAACCAGATAACCCAACATATGGGATTAGGTATAGATTGCGCGGCAGACTTAATATCCCTGAAAAAATCATCGAAATGGCAAAACCCAAAACACCAGCAGCAACAACCCACCCAAGATAAACGTACCAGACTTTGTTCATGTTATTTTCTCCTGTTTAAGATATTTTCATCTTACGTTCACCAATATAAAAACTCCCCCGTCGCTGGGGGAGTTTGTGACTGTCCAAGTGGATAGGGTTAGGTGGGGTTGGTCTTGGCGGGCACAAACCATGCGCACAGCGCACCAAAAATCCCAGTCGAGATTGAGACCTCCCAGAAATGACCCAGGCTGACAGCGGCGGGCATGAGCGGGTTGGCAAATGCCAATTGAGCTGTTGGCAAGAGAGCGAGAGCAAGAGCGGAAAGGACGATCAATTCGACCCGTTTGCCGGAGAAACCCATGAACAGCGGTACCAGGCACAACATCCACAAAGTGCCGCGGAAATATTGAAAGGCGGGGAACTCAGGCTTTGCCATCGCAGTCAATCCCCATTGCTCGAAAAAGCCGTTCAGTTCAGCGGGACCACCATAGAACAGGCGCAATTCTTTCACTTGCCAAGCAATAAAATAACCAGCCAACATATAAAGAATAATATACACAACTGACAACCATGCGCCTTGCTTGACAGCATTGTCTGTTGTGACAGTGAAGTTCGATTCGGGCCGCGTCTTTTTAGAAAAGCCACCGACAATCCATGTCACCAGCACGGAGAGTAACACGGATGTGATCAAGCCGCGAAAAACCAAATTATAGATTTGGAAGTTGTTGTGTAGAAGCGGAAAGGCGGACATGAAATATCCCGTCTCGATCTGGGTCATGAAGACCTGTGCGCCGAATGACAGAACGAATAACTGCCCAACCATTATCAGCCCGCGAAAACTGGAACGGCGCGCCGCCCAGACCAGGATCATAGCATTGATGACGGCATTGAATAGGAACGCCATCGGTGTGGAAAGAAATCCACTGGCAGTAGTGCTTGCCGCCATAATCTCTGGCGAAAGCGGGGAAAGCATATTAGCAATGACCAGACTAAATACAAACGCCAGCATTGCGCCAAGCCCTTGAAGAATGATTTTGAGAATGGGTTTAATGGACATGTTTTTTTCTCCTTTTTGATTGTCTTCATCTTACTCATATCGAAATAAAAACTCCCCCATCACTGGGGGAGTTTGGGACTATCCGAGTGGATAGTCCATTTTCCAAAGCAGATCGCTAGATCGAGAACACCACGTGCAGAATAATATCGGCGGAGAAGTGGGACAGCATGGCGGATTCCAGTCCATATTTGGAATAGAAATAGCCGAAACCGATTCCGAGGAAGCCGTTCAACACCAGCGCGCGGACGACGACCAGCGGCGTGATGGTCATTATGGCGGCGGTGGCGGGTAAATGTCCCAGCCCAAACAAAATCGCCGCGAGGATATTCGCAATCCACAACACGCCAGTCGTTGGTTTGCCATCAGCGGTGTGGCTGATAAATTTACCCAGCCAAGCCAGCAGAGACATCAGAAACAGGCGCAGTAAAACTTCTTCGCTAATGCCGCCATAAAACGAAGCCAGAAAACCCTGCCAGGGCGCGGTTTGACTTCCGCCTTCCTGCACGAGCTCTGTGGCGAGCGCGGGCATAAACACAAATTTATCCAAGCCGATGATGATCAACCCGCCGACTGAGCCAAAGAGAATTACAGGCAGGAGAAACGGCTTGATGTGGTCTGCCATCTTTTGCCCCGCGAAGAAGCGCTCCAACAGCGGCGCGCCCAAACCAATCCTTTTTGCCAGCAACAATCCTAGTGACGTTGCAATGCCAAACAGGACAACGCTTTGTATAACTTGCGCCATGATAATAACGCTCAAAGGAACTGCCGTTGTAATTTTTTCGAGCGTTGACGCTTGAAGCGTCAACGCGTATGGCAACACCGCGAGCGTGCCAAAGATGGACGCGCCCCACAGCGCCATGAATACTTTCCAATTAAATTGATTTTGCTTTTCCATATACTTGTTTTCCTTTTGCAGATGAGGTTACTCGTATCTTATCTTTCCCACAGTAAAAACTCCCCTGTCAAAAGAGAAGTTTTTACTATCCGAGTGGACAGGTAGTTTACGGAGCAACCTGCATGGACTGTATCAATGCATCCAACTGGCTGATCGAGGGAGTGAATGCTTCTGGTGACGTGGCACTCAACAGGTCAGTGATTGAAGCATAGTATCCTTGAAAATCGGCATTGGAATCGTTGATGTCAGGATACGTGATTCCTCCAGCGGGGATAACTTCTCCAGCATCACTGGTCTCTGCCAACACGGGAGCCGTGATCGGGAGGATGGCAATGATGTAATACTCACCGTCATTGGTGAATCCCTGAAAGTGATAGACCAGTTCATGGTTGTTGACAGGCGCATAATATTGGGCATATTCGGTCAGGAAGCGTATACCGCTCCCATTCTGGAAAGAGACCGCCTGAATGTTCGAGGCAAAGACCTGCGCGGCATTGAAAAACGGAACCGCAGGAAGTTGATCAGCGGTGATCGGCGCGACGGGATTCATCACATTGCGTAAACGGTGCATACTCTCGAACGCGGCGGGAACCAACTCAACATAAGGCATCGCGGGGTACACGTAGATCTGCGGCTGGTGGAATTTCCCTTGCAGGACGTAATAGTCATTCAACGAGACTTGCAAGTGACCTGGAGTCTTATCCCAGTAGGGAGCATCTTCCGAGTCGTTGCGTGGATATTCCTTACCGCTTGCGCCGCTGGCAACGCTCGATGGAATTTCAAGAGTCAGCCGCCCAAACGTTACGAGTGTATTTGTTACGGGCGATGGTTGGACAATCGACGTCACACTAGGAACCGCAGTCGCGGGGATCGCCTGTGTCAATGAGATGAAGACCTCAGGCGTAGTTGTGGGAGGTTCGATCAGAACGGGAGTTTCCGCAATGGTGGGAACTGCGCTGGTGGGTGCGATATTCACTGACACGTCACATGCCAGAGTCACGATGACGAATAGAGAGAGAAATAAGAAGATTTTTTTCATTTTACTTTTCCTTTTTAGCCGATCATAGCCGCCAGGGATAAAAAACTCCCCCGTCGCTGGGGGAGTTTTCACTGTCCGTTTGGATAGGGTGAACAAATTGACAGGTAATTATTTTCCATCAGCAAGATTATTCGTCCCTGCCAACACATCCTCCAATAAAATCTTCTTCATTTTTTCAGGCTCTTCGAACATCGGGCTGTGAGCAGAATTCTCAAATGTATAAAATCCTTTTACTGGTGCGTTGAGCTTCTCAAAATAATCCTTTGCCAGCGCGTAATTGACGGTGTAATCGTATCTGCCTTCAAAGAAATAAATGGGCAGGTCAAGTTTGGTCACTTCCTGATTCAAATCCACGACCATCATATCGCTCCACAGGGTGCTGATGCCCGATTGGGATTTGGCGCGCCACAAATTAAGTTTTTCTCCAAGGGTATATTCTCGAAACTGGAAAGATGGCAACAGGATTCCCGTGACGACCGACCGCATGTCATGCATCGTGCCAATGCCAAGCTTGTGCATTGCAATGTCACGTATGAGGTTGTAAGAGTCTGGCACGCCGCCTGTCATGGTAACGGGCGCTGCTTCCAGTTTTTGCACCATGTTTGTGTCGCCGTTCTCCTTGAATTGCTGAAGCATATATTCATATGCCAGTTGTTCTGACTTAAGTTGATACGACATCTGAGCCACACCGATATAGGCATAATACAACTCGGGCGCGCGTGCCGCTGCCTGAATACCAGTGAAGGTTCCGCCTGAATGTCCCATCAGGTAGATCTTCTCCACGCCGAAACGCTGACGCAGGTAATTCGTCAATTCGATGGTGTCGGATACCATCTGTTCCACGTTCATCGTCTCTTTGGGGAGGTCAGGGCTGTAAGAAAGTCCCGAGCCGCGCTGTTCCCACCATACGACGGTGAAATAGTCTTCAAGTCCCGTAGGATATTTTTGTGTCAGAAAATAATCGGGCATCCCGCCATGAAGATATAGCAAAATGGGATTGTTTATATCCTTACCTTTGATGAACATCCCCTGCTCCACGCCGTTGATGTCTACAAATATTTTTTCCGAAATACTGCCCGCCAAAGGCTTTCCATTTTCATCGAGAAAAGGCTCAGGCTTGCCAGGACTCATTGCCAACAGAATGCCCAATAGAATAAGGATGCCAATAGATAGGATGGAAACTACGATCAACATAATTCGTTTTACCTTTTGTGCGAACGGTCTCATACAAACAACCTCTCAAAACCAGGATAAGCTTTCAAGGGAATCAACTCGAACGTGATCAATTGATTTTTTACGAACGGCAGAGTGGATAACGCCTCCCGCGCCTCATCCAGTGTTTGACATTCCAGCACCAAAACAGCCTCGCTTCGATCCGCGCGGAAGTATGATTCTCGAACCACCCCAGCCTGAACCAACGCCCAAACATTTCTCGCTTCGTCTTTGGCATATTGCTGGAATCCCTCTGCGGTGGCATTGGGAAGTTCGTGTTCGAGCGCGAGGATTTTCATGTTCAATCTCGAATATTTTTCAGCGTGACGATCCCAAAGATGATGCCCGAAACGCTGATCATGATAAAGATCATCGATACAATGGGACGATCACAACGCCTGCAAGGATCTGAACGATGATCATTGAGATCAATGCCGCACCCATCGTCAGGATCTTGAGCAGCATCACGGAGGAGAGAGCGCATAACCCCACGCTTGTTTCTTGATCAGCAATGAAGCAGTGATGCAAGCTGTCGGAACGAGGATGCCCAGATCCAAGGCTTGAATGACCATCGTGATCGCGGATTCGAGTCCGTTTGGCGGAGTCCACGTCAGCGAGGGAGAGGCAACTAATCCGAGCCAGGCAAGGGTGAGAAAGACCGCAACAATGATGAAGTATGTGGCGATGGCACGGCGTGGAAATCCATCTTGAATATGGCTCGCGACTTCATCCACATCCAGATTTTTCATGGAAAGAATAAAACCGAACAAACTCAACGAGAACAGCGCGACATAAACAAGGAAGAACGGATTGAACGCGGTGAGAAAACACATCGACGCGTAAGTGTAAAGAAAATATCCAAGCACGCCTGTGAGTAAAAGTTGACCGCGTAACGTGCCCTTGAGACTGAGAACGATGCCTGTGATAAGGAGCGGAGTACCAATGAGCAAAGTGACAATATCCTGCCCAAGCTCATGTGAAGATGAATTAACGGTGTCATAGCGGTACAAACCGTGACCACGGATCATGACCGTTTCGCCGCGCAAGGTCTCAAGGGATACGGCTCACCCGTCCCCTGCCAGAAGACACCCGCCCCTGCGGCGAGGAGTGCCAGTGGAATAATGAGGAGCGCCAAACGAATGACGATGTTATTGGGTTTCATGGTTACTCCACTTGAGCGAGAGCGGTGAGAAGCAGAACCAACACGCCACAGACCGCCATCGCGTTGACATACTGGCTGAAGCGCGCAATCGCCTGATCAGGATTATTCGAACTCATCATGGGGCCGACGCGCAGGATGGCGTTGTACCAAAATCCCAGCGCGATCATTGCAAAGACAAGGATATGTTTCACCAGCATGACGATGCCCCAGAAGTTGCCAAAGTCCATGAATCCCAGGTAACCTGAGTCGATCAGCATGAGATGGGTTCCCGTAATAGCGAAGATAAGCAGGGATACATACATCCACGGGCGACTGCGTTTGGAGATCTCGCTGAGAGCGGGGCCGTTCTTTGAGAGGGCAGGAATATAAAGACCTGCGAGTAAAACAAAGTGACCGATGAATATAACTGTTGCAATGGCATGAAGCCAGGTAGAGAGGGAGATAAGAATTTGTGGCATTATCGAGTTCCTTTTTGAAGTTGTACTTATACCTTTTGAAGAATTCCTGAGGTAGTGACTTTAATCATGCTCATTTTTAAAAATCTTTCGCTCTCAAGTGTAGCGGACGACAAAAAAAGACTCCCCCGCCGATGGGGGAGTCTTGGACTGGTCAGGTGGACAGGTCGTTGGGTCAACTACGTGACAGCAGATAATGCGTAACGGCATTCACTACTTTGAGGCTTGCGAGTATGGCAATCACAAGTAAAGCCTGCTGATCGTTCGCAATGAATGGAAGTTTCCAGCCGACGAAGACAGACAGTGTGATGAGTAGGATGAGTCCGCCGAGGATGTAGCCAATGATCGAAAGTGGATGAGTCCACTGTCCCGTCGCGGCGACGCGTCCGATGCCGCCCTGCGTGCAGATGGTCATGCCGATGATGACGAGCAGGATAATGTCCACGCGGATGTTGGAGAGCAGGGGAACCTTTTTCCCCGTCACGCCGATGAAGACGATGGCGGCGGCAAGCAAGGCAAGCCCTATGATGGTTGGAGTGATGACAGCGGGTTGTGCAATTGTTTTCATTGTTTAGTTTCCTTTCTCCCATTATGATAGTTCCTTCAAAACAAAAACCCCCCTGTCGGGAGGGGAGTTTTCACTATCCACATGGACAGTATGTCAGGCGGACGGGTCATTTTTCCAGATGCATTGTATAAGCCAGCTTTTTGCCGAAGAAGTTTTTCTCCTTGAACCCAGGGGCCTGCGCAACTTTTAGCACTGTTTCGCGGCGATGGAAATGCGGATCGAAGATGACCTCGGTGACCGATAGAACACCGCCCGGTTTGAGCGCTTTATAAATCTCCTCCAGTGCAGATTCTTGATCTGGTATCTCGCCAAAAACTGTTACTAGAAGGGCACGATCAAAATAAGCTTGCGGAAGTTTGCCTTCTCCCAAGCCTGCATGAAGGAATTTCACGTTTTGAAAACCGACTGTTTCCACCTTCCTGCGGACACGAGCCAGCATCTCATCCTGTATATCGAGCGCAGTCACTTCGCCCAGTGGACCAACGGTCTCCGCGAGAGGCAAAGTCAGGCGACCCGGCCCACAGCCAGCATCCAGCACTCGCATACCGGGTGCCAGTTCCAAAAGTCCGACAATGACACGGGCGCGGTTGACTTCGGTGAATGGGTTATCCATTTCCACCATCCAAGCTAACCATGATGGACATGGAAGCGAGTCACGACGCCAGATCAGGCTGGCAATAACACCGATGGCGATCAATCCAAGAATGATGTACAAGGCGGTCATGAATATGAAACCTTTCGATGTGTGAATGATTTGGCGCTCCAAATAACCGTGATACCAAGCGCCGCAACAAACCAAAGCAGAATGGAATACGTATCGGCACGTTCAGAGAGTGTGAACAATTCACCAGTGAAGTTGACCATGGAATGGAACAGGATCACTGCGAGCGTACTGCGGTTTGTGTTGTTGTAGATCCAGGTGAAGACAAAGGTCAAGGGGACGATCCCGGCGAAGAACCACCAGAATGCAGGTGTGCCAATGCCCAGACTCGCCTGATACGAATCCCGAATGAAGAACGTGGGCAAATGCCACAGCGACCAAAGGATTCCCAGGATCAGACTGGATACCAGAGCGCTGTATCTCTCCTGCAAGCGATCCAGTAGATAGCCGCGCCAGCCCAGTTCTTCAATGAAGGGAAACAGTGTTGCAAACAGGATGGACAGGATAATTGAGGCTGGATTTGTGAGCGCATTAAGAGCAGTTTCACCCCAGGTTGCGCCTGTGCCACCAGTTATCACATCCAATAGCGCCGCCAGACCATTCAAGATCGGCACAAAGATGAATATGATCAGGTACCACTTTGCAGGGATGCGTTTGAAATTAATGATGCGATTCCAATAATCCCGCCTGCCTTCGTTATCCCGCGTGAGATAGGTGAATGCAATGCCCATGACCATTGGTCCGAGGGCGGCAAGCAGGACCAATATAAGTCCCGCGGCTGTTTCCATGCTGAGGTTCATCAGGATCGCCAGCCCGCCGAAGATCCCCGACCAGATATAGGTCGCGACGAAGTAGACCCACGGGGAAGCCAGTGCAGGTCGTGTGGTTTTCAGATTTTCGTTCATTTTGTTTTCTCCTTGTAATTCATTTGTTTGGATAGGTCTCTGCAAGCACCTTGTTGACCATCACGTCCACGAACTGACCGAGACTACTTCCATCCAATCCATGCCCGCCGTTCAGCCAGATCAATTCCTTGTGCGGCGCTTCGAGAATGTTGAAATATTCTTCCACCAATGATGACATTGCATTCACATCATTACGTCCCGCAAAAATGTAGACGGGCACATCCAGCTTTGCGGCTTGTGTTGTGAAATCAACATCCTGCAATTGCGGATATACCACTTCAAAAGATCGGATCAGTCCGCGCGTGTGGTTGATCTTGTCCACCAGCCCATATTCCGGCGCAATGAAAGGGACGATCGGAACGATGACTGTATAGTGAGGAGAGTTCATATAATCGTTCAACACATCCAAATAGGTGACATACTTATCCAACATATCTTCACCCGTATAGGGAGGCGGACCATTACGCTGGAGAGTCTCCACCATTTTCGCATCGCCTCGTTCGACCGAGTAGTTGAGCGCCAATTCATAGCCCATGACATCGTCCCTGATGATGTTGACCATCTGCCCGTTGCCGATGTAGGCATAATATAGTTCTGGGTATTCCTGAACCAGCCAAACGCCCAGAATGCTTGTCCACGAAACGCCATAAACATAAATTTTGTCCTGATGGAATCGTTCGCGCAGATACAAGGTCAGCGCATGGGCATCTTCGACAAAACGTTGTTTGTTCAATTCGGAAAAGGGAACGGCGTTGTAGGATTTGCCTGTACCGGGTTCGTCCCAACTTACCACAACGAAATCTTTTTCCAACGGCTCAAAAAGGGAACGGGTTGCGAATCCACCTCCGCCGGGTCCGCCCATGCCAAGATTCAACAGAATCGGCTTGTCGGCATCCTGCCCGCGGATGGTGATCCATTGCTCGCTTCTGTTTAGATTTACCTTTTCGAGTGAAGCAATGGAATTTTGAATCGGTTCGCCATCTACATCCGTGATGGGCGGCGTAGCGGCAAAGTTCTGTGAAGCGATGATTGCGAGAATGGAAACAAGGATCATGCCAGAAAGTCCAATTGTGATGCCGCGTCCAGCAGGAGTGATACGGAATAGAGTGACGATCAACATTACGTCTGCAATAGCGAGCAGTATCCAAGTCCACGCGGGGACGGAGGTCGTCAATGGTAATAAAACCACTGGCAGACAAAGCAGGATTACAAAAATGGCAACAAGAATTTTAATAATGATTTTCATTGCAGCTCCTGATAGTTCTATGATTGCTTGGGGAAGAACGTGTAGATCGTGGCGAATCCAAGCCCTAGTACGAGAATGAGGCGAATCCAAAGGGGCCAGGAAGATTCCCAGATCCATAATCCCAAAACAACTGGGAGGATCAGGAATCCAACGATCAGTTGAACCACGAATGGCATTCCACGAAAGGATTGCCAGATCGTATAGAGGATGGCTTGATTGAAAGCCAGGGCATAACCAAACCCGAGCCATAGAATGGTCAAGATGGCGAAAGCAGATATACTGATAATCGTATTCATGTTGAAATCTCCTTTTCTTTCACATGATAAGTTCAAGAAAATAAAGACTCCCCCGCCACTGGGGGAGTCTTGTACTGGTCAAGCGGATAGGTTTAGAGTCTTAACTGTGTTTTGATAAATGCCACGATCTCACCCATCGCCTCGGTTGCCTTCGGGAACATGGATGCCACGAGGGGATAACAATGCCCCATCTTCTCACCGACTCGCAGGGTGACATCCATACCAGCTTTCTTTGCCTTCTCCGCAAAGCGGACCGCGTTGTCGCGCTCGGTGGGAGTCCGTGCAAGTCGCCGTAGAGAGGCGAAATATAAGGATTCTCAGGGTCATGGTCACCGACATAATACTCACCCTTTATTTTCACTACACAAATAATAATGGAGCTAACTGACAAACGATACCTGTTTTATAATAAAGACATGATGAGTTCACACTTAATAGGTTGACCCCTATGTGTGACAAGCAAAACATTTTTGATGAGAAACCCATATGAAATCCTATCGAAAAGAACTTTGGTTCAATATTCCAACTCGCCGTGGCTTTGTAAACATCACCCCTGATGTGGAAACTGTCTTACGCGAAAGTGGCATTCAAGAAGGCCTGATTCTGGTTTCAGCCATGCATATAACCGCATCGGTTTTCATCAACGACGATGAAGGTGGATTGCACCAGGATTATGAAAAATGGTTGGAGAAACTCGCACCGCATGAACCCATTAACCAATATCGGCATAATGACACAGGGGAGGACAACGCCGATGCCCATATGAAGCGTCAAATTATGGGGCGTGAAGTGGTGGTCGCTGTCACAAATGGTAAACTTGATTTTGGTCCGTGGGAACAGATCTTTTATGGTGAGTTTGATGGTCGAAGGCGCAAGCGAGTATTGATAAAAATCATTGGTGAATGATATAAAAAATAGCTGGAGGAGCTTGCTCCACATGAGCCTGTCAGCGAATATCACCACAACGATACAGGTGAAGATAATGCCGACGCTCATATGAAGCGTCAGATCATGGGACGCGAAGTAGTTGTAGCCATAACAAACGGCATATTGGACTTCGGCACCTGGGAGCAAATTTTTTATGGCGAGTTCGACGGACGCAGGCGAAAGCGCGTTCTGGTAAAGATCATTGGCGAGTAAAGAAAAAAACAGGAGCATCATGACGCCTACCGAAAAAATCCTCAATCATTTTGAAAAGATTTCCGCCATTCCCCGCGGCACAAAGAATGAAGCAGCCCTTCGCCAGTGGTTGATCGACTGGGCCTCTTCATTTGGTTTCGTCAGCAAGACCGATCCGACGGGCAATCTTGTTATTTACATTCCCGCGAGCGTGGGGCGCGAAAAATCCCCCACATTGATCTTACAAGGCCATCTTGACATGGTCTGCCAGAAGACTCCTGACTCAAATCATGATTTTATGAAGGACCCAATCCATCTCATACGCGACGGGGACTGGGTGAAGGCAGATAAAACCACACTCGGCGCCGATAACGGGATCGCGATCGCCATTGCCATGGCATTGGTTGAAGATAAAAGCGTCAGCCATTCGGCGCTTGAGTTATTGTTCACTGTGGAAGAAGAAACAGGCCTGGTGGGTGCAGATACCCTTGATCCATCCCTGCTTACTGCAAAAGTTTTGATAAATCTAGATTCAGAAGAGGATGGCGTTTTTACGATCGGGTGTGCGGGAGGCGGGAGCACGATGTTCACCCTGCCTTTTACATGGAGCCCTCCAGAGAAGAATTCCATCTCCTTTGAATTAAAAGTTGGCGGATTACAAGGCGGGCATTCCGGTGGAGATATCCACAAACATCGCGGCAATGCCAACAAGATCATGGTGCGTGTATTGGATGAACTTCAACGCAACATTCCGCTGCGGCTGGCATCCCTGCACGGCGGCACGGCGCGCAATGCAATTCCACGCGATGCCGAGGCGGTATTTACCTGTGCAGAGAATGATTCTGCACGCTGCAGCGAAATCGTCCGCACGTTTGAAAAATTTCTTCAATCAGAATTCAGGGGTGTCGAGCAGGGCCCCTATCTGACCCTATCACGGCGCCAGAGTCCTGTCGAAACAGCAGCAAGTCTTGAGGAAAGTAAAAGAAGCGTCCAGTTTTTGATGGCACTTCCAAACGGCGTCGCAGAAATGTCGGCTGAAGTGGAAGGCTTCGTTGAGACATCCAATAACATCGGCATCGTAGAGATGCGGAAAGATGGATTGTTCGTGGTTTCCAATCAGCGCAGTTCGGTGATAACACGGCTTGAAGAGTTGTTTCGGCGCACCGAAGCGATCGGCATGCTGGCAGGCGCAATATGTGAGCGGACACAAGTGTTTCCCCCGTGGCAGCCCAATATGAAATCTGCCCTGCTGAAAAAATGCGTTGAAACATATGAAAATCTATTTGGACAAAAACCGAAGGTGGAGCTTTCACACGGCGGGCTTGAATGCGGGATCATCAGCGACCGTTGCGGCGGCATGGACACGATCTCGCTTGGTCCCACGATCATCAATCCGCATTCACCCGATGAAGCACTCTTTATCCCGTCGCTTTCACGCACGTGGGAGCTTTTAAAAACCTTATTACTAATCGAGGAGTTTTAGCCATGCGTTTACAAAATAAAGTTATTGCCATATTGATCGCCGAAGGCGTGGAGGATTTGGAATATTATGTGCCGCTCATGCGTTTGCAGGAGGAAGGTGCAAAAGTTTTATCTGCAGGATTGGATCTGAAGTCGGTGCGTGGAAAAAATGGATTGGTCATTACGCCCGACGCCACGATCGAATCGCTCAAGGCAGACGAACTCTTCGCGCTCATTCTCCCAGGCGGCTGGGCCCCCGATAAAATTCGCAGGTACGATGTCGTAAAAAATCTTGTTAAAAAAATGAGTGATGCCAACAAGACCATTGGCATCATCTGTCATGGGGGTTCAATTGCCATTTCGGCTGGTATCATCAAAAAAGGTCAGCGCGTCACGGGGTCAACGGGAATCAAGGATGACCTCGTCAACGCGGGTGCGGTTTGGGCGGATGAAGCTGCCTTTCGTGAGGGCAATCAGGTTTGGGGTCGGGTGGTTGCGGATATTCCCGATTTCAATCGTGAGCTTGTGAAGGCATTAGTCGAGCGATAATGGCGGATGCTTCATCGTTTCAGGAATGGTGACATTCAACAACTTGAGGATCGTCGGTGCGATCTGCAAATGAGAGATGACCTCACCCGTTTCGCCTCTTCCCTTACCCGACGGCTGAATCACAAAAAATGGCACGGTGCGCTGCTCGGGCGTGGTGCCGCCATGTCCCCCATCGGCATTGATGCCATGATCCCCAGTGACAAAAACCGTATATCCGCGCTCTTTCCATTCCATGATGAGCGGCGCAAGTTTCGAATCCTGATAAATGGCGTGGTTGCGATATTCCTTCGAATCAGAGCCGAAGGTCTCGCCGTGATAGTCCATGCCCATGGGGTGAAGTAAAAGATAGTCGGGAGAGAATTTTCGCACCAGATGCGCCGCACTGGCAAAGAGTTCAATATCGGGATATTCATCTTCAGTATAAAAACGTCCATGCTGGATGTTCAATGATTCATCGTCTGTCTCTTTATCGTCGATGCGATCATAAGGCGCGCGATTGTAAAGCTCTGAGTACCAGTAATACGCCGCGGCGGCTGTGACCTTTCCCGCATTCTTCAACAACTGAAACACGTTCGGCTTGTTCGACAACCTGACAATCGAATTGGCAACAACGCCATGATCGCTGGAAGGCACGCCTGTATGAATGGTCTCATACATCGGGCGGGACATGCTCGGCAGTTCGCCAATGATCTTATAAAGAGTGGATTGTTTTGATTCGACAAGGTGCCCCAGAAACCCCATATTGTCTTTGGCGACATCGTATCGCAAGGCATCTGAAAGAACAAGAATGGATTTGCTCATTTTTAGTCCTCAAACAAAAACGGTTCGAAGCGCCACGCGCAACGAACCGTTTTCAAGTTAAACAATCGATTATTCGTCCAGTACCAACACAGCTTCCTTTGAGCAGGTTACCTGCTCTTTTGAGCCAAGCCCAGGAAGTTCAAGGAAGGGATTGTTGAAGGTATCCATATTGAATTTCGTATTACCAATCTTGACCTGAATGCGGACCACGGAACCAAGGAAGGTAATATTCTCGATGGTTGCATCAACTACATTGGCCTTCTTTTGTTCGGAGGCAAAGCTCAGGCGTTCGGGGCGGATGGCAATCTTTACTTTATCGCCTCTCTTTCTGCCTTCCGTGCCTTCTGCAGATTCGAACTGCACACCGTCCATACTAACCAATCCCCTCGCAGGGTCAACCACTTCGGCATCTGCGGTATTCAGCGAACCTACGAAGTTGGCCACAAAGCGGGTCTTGGGGAAGTTGTAGATCTCGAAAGGAGTTCCCACCTGTTCCATTACACCGGTGTTCATGACCACAATACGATCAGAAATGGACAGGGCTTCCTCCTGGTCATGTGTAACGAAGATCGCGGTAATTCCAAGTTTTTTCTGAATGGCGCGAATCTCAGCGCGCAGGGAGATGCGGATCTTCGCATCCAATGCAGAGAGCGGCTCATCCAGCAAAAGCACCTGCGGATGGATAGCAAGCGCACGCGCCAAAGACACACGCTGCTGCTGTCCGCCTGAAAGCTGGTAGGGATATTTATTCGCGTGTTTCTCGAGGTTGATCAGGCTGACCATTTCTTCCACGCGCTGTTTGACCATATTTTCGGGCTCTTTACGAACACGGAGACCAAATCCGATGTTCTGAGCAACAGTCATGTTGGGGAACAACGCATACGATTGGAAAATCATACCCACGTTGCGCTGGTTTGGGGCTTTGTCTGTAATGTCTGCACCATCCAGTAGGATCTTGCCAGATGTGGGAATCTCGAACCCGGCCACCATGCGCAGGGTTGTGGTTTTCCCACAGCCTGACGGCCCCAAGAAAAGAAACGAACTCGCCTTTTTCAACGTCAAGGTTGAAATCATCAACCACCACTGTATCGCCAAATTGCTTTGTAACTCGTGAAATGGATAAATATGACATGATGAATTTTCCTCCGTTTTATTTAGTGAGCCCCAGAGACTTGTTGATCGCCCGTGAACAATTGAATCAACCCCATGGCCGCCCATGTGAGCAGAAAACTTGCAAAAGAAAGCGCCGCTGGTTCATAAGCACGATGCTGTCCAAGCAAGAAAAGGTAGGGACCAAATGCAGGCACACCGAGGAAAGATGCGAGGGTCACTTCACCAACCACAATGGCAAAAGTAAGCAATGCACCGCTCAACAACGCCGCACGGATGTTGGGCAGGATTACCCGCGTAATAATGGTAAACCAGCTCGCACCCAGGCTTTGCGCTGCTTCGGTAAGTGTGCGCACATCCACGGTACGCATCCCTGTATCCACTGAACGATACATATAGGGCAGTCCCAAAACCATATACCCGGCAACGATCAAAATGTCAGTACCAACTTCAAAGGTTGTGAGGGGCTGTAATATTGTTATGTCTGTAAGTGGGATTTTAAAGGGGGAGCTATAAATGCGGATCAGACCAAACACCAGAATGATCGCAGGAACGACGAACGGAAGAAGTGTGATGAATTCAACAATACGCCGCGCTTCGGGCAGGCGCAGCCGAATCCAATAGGCTGTCGGTACGATCAAAATGATACTGGCGACAATGGTCATTAATGCAAGAAAATTTGAATAGAGGAATGTTTCAAGGAATTCCGGGTCTTCAAACGCCCTGACATAGGCTTTAAACCCAATGACATCACGCTCCATCCGGAGCGAAAAATTGACTGTGGCATACAAAGGAAGCAGGAAATACAATGCACCTAAAATAAACCAAAACCAACTCCAAAAGGGAATACGGCGAATTCGGGCAAAGATACTCATCGCAACCACCTTTCTGATTTTTTCTGAAGCCATGAATACCCGATCAGGGAAATTGTCATTACAACGACCATCCCCATTGCCATGGCATAACCAAGCCCGGGGTTATGAAGAACGTCACCACGGATCTGCGCTCCAATTTGAATGGTAATGATTCCCAACCTGCCACCTGTTAAAGCGTAAGCTGTGGCGTATGCTCCAAAGGCGTTTCCAAATAAAAGGATCATGGAACCAAGGATTGAGGGAAGCAAAACTGGAAAAGCAACTCGAAGCCAGTATTGACCAGTGCTTGCACCAAGGTTTTCGGCGGCTTCACGCCACTCACGCTTTAACCCATCCAGGGCGGGAGCCATGATAAGAACCATGAGCGGAAACTGGAAATACATATAAGTCAGGCTCAGTCCCCAAAAGCTATATAAATCAAAATCTGTTTGTTGATATAAGTTAACCCCAAATAAATTCTTGATCAGGGCGGTCACGAAACCGGTACGCCCAAGGGTGGCGATAAAAGCAAAAGCCAACGGAACACCGGCAAAGTTGGATGCCACACCGGAAAAGGTGATCAATGCAGAACGCAAAGGCTTGGGCAGCCCACCCACTGTCACGGAGTATGCAAGCAGAAAACCAAAAATGCCACCACCGATTGCTGTCGCCGCACTAATGCGGATACTCAGCCAGTACGCGTCCAGGATGGCTTGTTCCTGAAACAGTTGAAAAATGTTTGCAAATGTAAACTGGCCGTCGCTGTTCGTAAAACTTCCAACAATCAGACGCATAGAGGGTAAAACAAGAAATAGAATTGCAAAAAGAAAAAACGGGGTCACGCCAATCCATTTTTTCCAGTCCAAAGCAGGGGTTGGAGCTTTTGGGTTAAGAGCAGTTTGAGCCATTGTTATTTACCTCAACGTACAGGGTACTGCATAATTTGCTAAACTGAAAATATTTTAACCGTTATTTCGTGAATCTGAAGTTTAGTAAGGTATGCAACTGGCAGTATCTCTTGCTATGGCGAGACCCTGCCAGTTGGCAGGGTCTCGCATTATTACACCAAAATCACTTTATTACGGAGCGGCTTGAACGTCAGCACCGACTGCGCTGTCCCAATTCGCAACGATCAAATCCTTGGCAGCGTTGAGCTGGGCGAGGGATGGGAAGACTGCGCCGGTAACATCAGGCAACTTGGCAAGCAAGTCAGCAGGGATGACGCCGCGTTCGCGCATGTCGCCTTCGCGGATCGGGTGGCAGTAGCCCTTCATCCAGATGATCTGACCTTCGTCAGAGTACAGGAATTCCATCCACAATTTGGCAGCGTTGGGGTGCGGTGCGTAGGCGCTGATCGCCTGAACATATACACCAGCGAAGCGGCCGGTTGCGGGAACAACGACCTCAGCCTTGGGATTACCTTCGAAGGAATCCACAGCGGCGAGTGCGTTATAGTCCCAGGTAATGCGGACAGCGGTTTCACCAGTGGCGACCAAACCGTTATTGGCGATCAACGGAACGAGGTTGCCAGCTGTATTCATCTGAGCGAAGAAGTCCAAGCCAGCCTGGGCATCATCAAGGGAACCACCGTTGGCAAGCGCTGCAGCGTATACAGTTTGAATCGCCTGGTTGGAAGTACGAGGATCGCCAGACAAAGCGACCTGACCATTGTATTTGGGATCAAGCAGGTCAGCCCAATCCTGGGGGACGTCAGGCTGAACATCGGTGTTTACGAGGAAGGACAACACACCGTAGTAGTCGCCATACCAATAGCCATCAGCATCCTTGGCTTCGGCGGGAATCGAATCCCAGGTGGAGACCTTGTAGGGCTGGATCAAACCTTCAGCCTTGGAGGATTCGCCGAACGCAAAACCCACGTCGATCACATCAGGAGCCTGAGGACCCGTGTTGTCTTTGTTGGCTTTGATGGCTTCGATTTCATCACCGGAACCAGCGTCAGGATTCAACTCATTGACTTCAATACCATACTTGGCTTTGAAGGTTTCAATGGCTTCACCGTAATTACACCAGTCATGGGGCAGAGCGATTGTTGTGAGTGTGCCTTCAGCTTGGGCAGCAGCAACCAACTCGGCCATGGGGTCGGCGGCGGGGGCTTCAGTAGCAGCAGGAGCCTCGGTCATTACAGGGGCTTCGGTCATTACAGGGGCCTCGGTCATTGCAGGGGCCTCAGTAGCAGCGCCACCGCAAGCAGCCAGCATGGTGGCTGCAATCACGAACAAGGCGAACAGTTGATAAGCATAATTTTTCGTACGCATTTCTCTCTATCTCCTTTTTGGTTTTGGTTGAACAGACGAATGGAATATACAGCAGATCTCTCTTCCCGGACACCTCCAATCTGTTAACACAACGTTAACATTGTAGCATTATCAATATTCACAGTCAAACAGCCTTTGAATATAGGAACAAAAGAAGAACGTACGCTAAATACCTCTAAAAACCTTTCAACGAACCAGTAAATCCCTGCCGAGATTAACCCACTGACCGGGATCGTAATGATCCAGGCCGTGAGGATATCGCTAACCACGCCCCAGCGCACCTTGCCAAATCGTTCCGAAGAACCAACACCTACGATTGCAGAACTTACAACCTGAGTGGTGCTGACGGGAGCCCCGCCAAATGATGCCGCAAGGATCACAACAGCCGAAGTGATCTGGGTGGCAAAACTATGCACCGGACGGATCTTATAGAACTTACCGCCCAGAGTGCGGATCAATCTCCAGCCGCCCATGGCTGTTCCCAGTGCCATAGTCGAAGCGCTGACAGCAATCACCCAAAACGGGACTTCGAATCCAGTCAACACACCGCCGATGATCAAGCTAAGGGTAATAATACCCATCGTCTTTTGAGCATCATTCGTTCCATGACTAAAAGCCAGCCCGATGGCGGTAAACAATTGCGCGCGTTTGAAGAACTCATTAATGTTCGGTGATGCATGCCGCGCAAGAAAATAGATCAACCGCAATATTAAAAAGCCGACTACAAAACCGGCCAAGGGCGAAAGGAACAACCCGATCAGAACCTTGTAGATTGCCTGAACGTTGATCACACCAAAACCCGCAGTAAAAGCGACCACACCGATCAAACCGCCGATCAATGCATGGGACGAACTGCTGGGAATTCCCAGAAACCACGTGATCAGGTTCCAAATAATGGCAGCCAGCAGACACGCAACAAGCGCATCCAACGAAAGCAGCTTTGAATCAACAATATCACCGCCGACCGTCTTTGCCACGGTCACCCCAAACAGAAACGGGCCTAAAAACTCGGCCACCGCTGTCACGCCCAGGGCGGTTTGCGGACGAAATGCGCGTGACGAGATCATAGTAGCCACAATATTGCTTGAATCTCGCATACCGTTAATAAACTCGAACACCAACGCCAAAATAATAACAAGGATCAATTCAGAGGACATTAACACCTTGTTAAGTTTTCTTTACAACAATATCTGCAATGATATTAGCCGCCTCGTCACCTCGATCTGCCGCATTGGAAAGGTGCCGATACACTTCGCGCATTTTCAGCATTTCAACCAGGTGGTGAATATCTTCAGGGCCGCTGAACAGGTCAGCGATGGCCTCACGGTAGACCGCTTCCACACGATTCTCCAAAGCCTTTGCACGCTGGGCATGGTCGATTGCGACCTTGGGATGCTTTGGGAGGCGCTGAACCCCATGCATGATCTCATAGGCGGCATCTTTCAGCAGCGACGCGATCCGCAGCATAAAGGGGGTTGGCGCAACCTTTAATACAACCATTTCCATTACGGTCGTATCTGCATAATCAATGACATCGTCAATGGATCGGGAAAGCGCAAAAATATCTTCACGGTCAAACGGTGTGATAAAGCTGCGATTCAACTCATCGATCAGGATGCGGCGCACTTCATCGGCTTCCTTCTCCTTGATGGAAAGCTCCTCTGCCACTTCGGGATCGTTGGTCTCAAAATATTTCACCAACAAACGCAGACCTTCATAAGCCAGGGATGCCTGTTGCTCAATCAAACTTTGAAAAACGCTTTCTTTTTTCTTGAAAAATCCAAACATAAATACCTTTCACTACTCGATCGGTTCAAGCATACCCGCCACCATCCCCGGGAATTCGGCGCGGAGCTTTTCATCCAGTTCGGGGGAAATCAATGGAGTGGTATTGCTGGTCATAATTTCCTTAACCTTCTTCATTGCGCGGGCTTGAATATCGGTTGAACCTTTCTTCTCCCAGATCGTACGCGCATCGCGGTCAGCAAGCTTGGTCATCACAGCCTCAGTCTTCATACGGCCGATAGTGTGCTTGGCTGTGATATATGAACCGCCCGGGCCGATATCCTTGATCAAACCCACTGCCAATTCATCATCGGAAAAATTCACGCCGCGTTTGGCGCGCTTTAGCATTTGGGCAATCTCATCATCAATCACGGCCTTGGCAAAATCAAAGGTCTTCAAGGCATCGATCAAACCGCCGATGTTGAACATATCCATGCCGCCCAACAAGCCGCCCATGGCAGACATGCCGGTCTCATATCCCGATTGTGCGTCGTTCAATTTGGAATTGGTCAAGCCAATATAACCACCGCAAGGGACATTATAAAAACGGGACATCTGCGCAAAAGCCATGTGCAGCATGCCGCACTCAATTGCTCCAGATGTGTAGGCTCCCGTCCGCATATCTGCAACAGTTGCCAGCGTCGCATAGATCGTCGGTGTACCTTCCTTCACCATTTGCATCAACACAGCCGTTGCTAGAAATTCAGCGTTTCCCTGTGCCAATGTCCCTGCTATTGACATGGGTGAAGTGAGACCCGCATTGGGCACAATGGTTGGGTAAACAGGCAGGCCTTCACTCGCAAAATACATCACGTTCTCAGTCGAAAGATGATCCATCGACAACGGCGAAACAGTTGGGCAGTAATGATGTGTCAGGAACGGATGCTCCTTATAAGCCTCCTCCCCACCAGCGACCATATACGCCATCTTCATAATGCTCAAGGTGTCCTTGTGATCTGTTGTGGTCACGCGGAGCGGTTTGAGACAATACTTGAGGGCAGGATACAATCTTGAAATCGTAAATTGACCCGCTGGCGCATCATCTGCCAAAGTGGAAATGGAGAACATATCATAACCAGGCAATTCATTGATGAGATGCGCGATACGGGCGATATCGCCAGACTCAGCGCGTCTTTCATGACCCGTAACAGGGTCAATGATATCGGGAGCTGAACTCGCCGTGACAATGACCGGGCTATCCCGCGGGATCGTGCGGTCAAACTTCGGGTCGCGCGCGTAAAATGTAAAAGTGGGCGGGCACATCTTGCGGTATTTTTCAACCACGGCGCGCGGAAGTTTTACCCGTTCGCCATCCACCAAACAACCATGCTTTTCGAACATGGCTCGGGCTGGCTCATAACGGACCCTTAAACCGACTTCTTCGAGAATCTCAAGGGAAGCCTCGTGAATTCGTTCAACCTGGTCCTGCGTGAGAAATTCTGCAAATGACATGATTCACATCCTTTTAGTAATAAACTATTATCGGGATAAACAGCTACTCTACCAAAGACTTCTTGATCTTCTTCCGTTCCGTTTTTTTCTTCAACATAAGCCTCTCGGCCAGCTTCTTGCTTCCCTTCACCAACGAACTTGTCTGAGCCTGCGAAATAAGGGATTTCAATTCAAAGAACTGATCGTCGCGATACACCATGCGCTCAATGGCTAAAGACTCTGCCAGGGCTTTTATTTCCTTGATCGAAAACATCTTCAACCCGGAGCGTGTCACCTTGAGCGAAGCCGCTGCGATCGCAAAACGGACCGTATCCTCAAGGCTCCAGCCCTTGAGGTGTCCGTAAATAAAGCCCGATGAAAACGTGGCACCCGCCCCCGACCCATCCACAGCCTTGATCTTCGGCGCATACACACGAATGATCTCATCGCCTTGAACGACCATGCAGCCCTGCCTTGCCATGGTGATGATCGCCGTTTTGATGCCAGCCTTGAGCAGCTTCTTGGCAACGGTGAGCATCGCGCCCTTCCTACCGATCTGGGCGTCATCGGTCACAGCCTGACAGATCGTGGCACGGCTGACATATTTTTCCATGATCTCGGGGTCTCTATGACCATGTTCGAGATTGAGAAAAACAGGGACACCACAGCGCCGCGCTTCGTTCATGGCGCGAATGATGTGATCGCCATCATACCAATCCACATACATCAAGTCTGCGTCCTTCAACATACTCAAATCCGCAGTGTCAAGCGTGGACAATATCTCCGGCGAGCGCTGCCAGAAATACGTGCGCGCGCCCAATTTGTCCGAAACGTTCACTTCCAGCGGCGTTTTATATTTCTTCGTAAAACGCACCTTACCTTGCACGCCCATGTCCTTCAGGGTGTCTTCAATATGATGCCCAAGCAGGTCATCGCCAACGGACGTACCGATCATTCCCGTCGGCACATTCCACTGGCGCAGGTTACAGGCAATGATCGCAGCATCGTCATACACGTATTCGCTGACCTGATGCACGATCGCGCCAGTATTATGCTTGGGCAGTTTATCCAGCGCCATGATGTAGACTGGCGTCAACATGCCAAAGCCGACATAAGAAGGAGAGGGTTGTTTTTTAGTAGGCATGATTAAACATTACCACAAAGGGCGAAATTTACACTCTCAGCTTTTCACCTTTCGGGTCATACAGTACAGATGCCGTCACTTCTGCTTCACGGCGGCCCTCGATCAGGTCAATGGTGAAGCGATTTCCCTTCACTGCAAGTTCGGTGGGCAGATAGGCATACAGGATATTCTTCTTTACCGTAAATCCATATCCACCGCTGCGGACACGGGTCAGCACCTTGCCTTCGTGATAGATCGCCTCACCACCATAAATCTGGGTGAAGTCGTCACCATCAGACAATACCAGCGTGCAGAGTTTGCGTTTCACACCTTCAGCCTTTTGCTTCATCAAAGCTTCACGCCCGATGAAATCACCTTTGTTGAGGTCAACACAAAAACCAAGTCCCGCTTCATATGGTGTTTCAGAAGGAGTAATGTCTGTGGTGAAGTATTTGAATCCTTTTTCAAGACGCAGTGGGTCAAGCACCTTGTATCCGCCAAGTTCCATGCCAAATTCCCTGCCCGCTTCAATCAGCATATCCCAAACCATTGTGGCGCGGTTGTTCGGGATGTACAACTCCCAGCCCAACTCACCCGCATAACTCACACGTTGAGCAAGGACTTTCACGCCGTTGATGATGATGGGCTTCGTCATCAAATACGGATGGCCTTCATTCGAAATATCATCGCCAGTCACTTTTCGCAGCACATCACGCGACTTGGGTCCCCATAACGCGAGACATCCATGCTCCTGTGTAATATCGCGAATGGAAACCTCTCCATCTTTTTCATCCACATGCATTTGGATTCGCGCCAGATCATTCGCGATGAAACCCGAGCCTGTGATGACCCAGAAATATTCCTCACCCAAACGAGTGACAGTCAGATCCGATTCGATCCCGCCGCGCGAGTTGAGAAATTGGGTATAGATCGCACTGCCAATGGGCTTATCGATATTGCTCGATGTCAATCTCTGCAATAACGGCAACGTACCCTTTCCTTTGACCTCAATCTTTCCGAACGAGGTCAGGTCATACAAAGTGACGCGTTCACGCGTGGCAATATGTTCCTGTCTCATCCGCTCGAAGAATGGAGGCTTCGTCCAGCCCCATTGACGCTGGTCCTCGCCCATGCGCCGCCATTCATTGCCAGGGTCAAAATAATTCACGCGTTCCCAGCCAAATTTTTCACCAAAGACCGCGCCGTTTTCCATCAAACGATAATGCACAGGACTGACACGATACGGGCGCGCATGTTCATGCTCATCATGCGGGAACTTCAAGCGGTAATAATACTTTACGCTTTCCACCGTGCGTTCCGCCGCATAATTGAAATCTGAATAATAGTTTCCAAAGCGTGTGGCGCGATAACCATACACATCCATCGGCGCCTCGCCATCGATGATCCACTCAGCCATCAGCTTGCCCATGCCGCCTGCGCCGCCATACCCATTAAGCGACATGCCCGCCATCATCCAGAAACCCTTTACGCCAGCCATCGGTCCAAGCAAAGGCTGACAATCGGGTGTGTATGCGCCGGGATGACGAACCAGAGTGATAATGCCCGCCTGATCTAAAAATGGAAGTCTGCGGATCGCACCTTCGAGCAGCATTTCAAATTGGTCAAAATCACCGGGGAAGCTCTTGCTACCATGTTCCCACGGCGTACCATCGATCCAGCGCGGAAGTGGTTTCGGCTCATAACCACCAATTACCAAACCGCCCTGCTCCTGCCTCATGTACACCAGATTATCGGGGTCGCGCAGACAGGGCGTCTCAGGCGAAAACTCATGGCCCGGCACAGCTTTCAAAGCAATATGCTGATGATCAACAGGAGTGGTTGGAATGTGCAAGCCAGCCATGGCAGCGATACGCGGCGCCCACATGCCCGCCGCGTTGATGATGATCTCGCATCGAATCTCGCCTTTATCTGTTACAACCGCCTGAACCTCTCCCTTCGCTGACACTTTGATCCCGGTTACGCGGGTGTTGGTATAAATTTCCACGCCGAGCTCTTTGGCAAACTTCGCCATGGATGTGGTCGTGGTGTACGGGTCAAGTTGACCGTCACGCGGCAGATAAATACCGCCAAATAAATTCTCTTTGGAAATTTGCGGCATGGCTTTCACCGCTTCTTCGGGAGAAATAACTTCACAATCCAAACCCAACGCTTTGGCACGGCTGACACTGCGCTCCATCTCTTTAAGCTGTTCCTTGCTCGAAGCCACACGCAGACTACCCACATGGCTGAACAGGCCCAACTCGCTGTACAACTCCACGCTGTACATACGGAATTTGAGCATGGCTTGTGATGTCGCGAATTGCGTCACCAGCCCCGCCGCATGCGAAGATTCGCCGCTGGCGATCTCGCCTTTCTCAATGATCACCACATCCTTGCGTCCATTCTTCGCAAGATGATAAGCGACCTGCGCTCCATAAATTCCACCACCGATGATAACGATCTCTGCCTGAGTTTTCATTTTCGCTCCATTGAGAGTAGATAAGTAAACAGGTACATCGTCGAACCGTGTTTCCGTGTCTACGTATTTATATTTTTTCATTCCTTGCAAGCAGCACTTCCACTGCATGCTCGGAAAGGTCCTTCATTGCTTCCCTGCCAAAACCGTCGTCGCTGACAAGTTTATCGATCTCGCTGATATTTGCCACAGGGAAATTCGACACGGCGCCCCATTTACTGTGATCCGCGACTACGATCACCTGGCCTTTGGTGCGCTCGATCATCTTCCGCACAACTTCCGCTTCCTGGTTGGTGGGAACCGTACAGCCGTGTTTTAGGGAGACTCCATCTACGCCGAGAATCACTTTGTTGGCAAAGACCATGTTCAAATTGTCCAGCGCGAAGCGGCCTGCCAATGAGTTGGAGCGTGACTGGAATTCGCCGCCCGTCAAATAGTAGTGAAAACCTGCGTCGCCCAATTCCAAAGCTGCATTCACGTTGTTCGTAAAGATCGTAATGCGCGAATCGCGGCGGATGTGCTGAAGAACCTGCGTAGCCGTCGTACCGCTGTTGACAAAAACGATGTCGCCCTCTTCGATCAACGAAGCGGCGAGTTCACCGATCAGTTTTTTCTCTTCTGGAAAATGCTGTGCGCGCTGTTGATATTCCTGTTCAAAAATGATGCGCTGATTAAGAATCGCGCCCCCATGTGTGCGTTCGAGAATCCCCTTTTGTTCGAGCCATTCGAGGTCGCGGCGAACGGTTGCCTCAGAAGTCTCAAGCAGATTCATCAAGTCCGCAGTGCGCGCGATCTGATGAATCGCAAGAAATTCCTGAATCCTCTCTCTTCGTTGGGCTGGGATAAGGGGTTTTCCCATTTGGCGGATTATATAAGAATTTGAAGGAATTTGCAAGTTTTTGATTTTTTCATTATAATTCGTGCAATTCCGTTCAGACCTGACAGGCTCAATAATCACAGTAAAACCTGTCAGGTCTTGGCTTTGATTTTATTGGAGTCATCCATGGCAAAACTCGTAAAAGATCTCATGCACCCGGGCATCATCACATGCAAACCAACTGCCACATTGGGCCAGGTGGCGGTGTTACTGAATCAACATAACGTGCATGCCTTATTCGTTATAGATCGTGATGGGCGCATCATGGGAGTGATCACAGATTTTGACCTGATGGCAGGTGAATGGCTTTCCTCCGACCCCGATAGTTTAAATGTCATGCGGAAATTAACCGCCGCGGATCTGATGTCTAACCCGGTGGATACCATCCCCTCAAACACTCCCCTCCCTGAAGCAGTTGACCAGTTTATGAAAAAAGGCGTTTCACGCTTCCTGGTAATTGAGAACGAAAAACCCGTTGGCATACTCTCCCTTTCAGATTTCGTCGCAAGCATCGCCGACAACGTCAAGTCAAAGCGAGACACGGTCGCCGATGTCATGTCGGATGCGATTCTGGTTTGCCGCGGCAAGACCCCAGTAGCCTCTGCCGCACGCGCCATGACATCCGCCGGGTGGCGCTCTGTATTGGTGGTGGATGCCAAAGGAAAGATCCTCGGCGTCGTCAGCGGGCACGACCTGTTGCGTTTCGTCAAAGACGGCCTGGATGAAAAGCTAGTCGTCCGCGATGTAATGCACCCCGCATTGACCATCGACATTCACGCCAGTTTGCGCGATGCCGCCAACATGATGATCCAAAACCATCACCACCGTCTGGTCGTGATCGACAAGGATGACCCCGACGCATTCCCTCTCGGTGCGATCTCCACATTTGATATTGTTGCAGAAATGGCGAACCCCAATTCGGTTTGGCAGAAATAACTTTGTAGGTCACGCTAGAAGCGTGACTTACTCATTTCAAGGAGAAAAGTATGTCCGATTTTCCAACACAGGCACAGGTCGTTATCATCGGCGGAGGCGTGGGCGGCGCAAGCATTGCCTATCACCTCACGAAGTTAGGATGGAAGGATGTCGTCATCATTGAAAAGCACGAACTGACATCAGGCTCCACATGGCATTCGGCGGGGCTCGTCGGCCAGATGCGCTCAGATGCCAACCTCACCCGTATGATGCACTACAGCACAGACTTGTATCGCAGCCTCAAAGCCGAAACGGGCCAGGATACCTCGTGGCGCGAAGTTGGCGGTATTCGTCTTGCATCCTCAGCCGAACGCATGGAAGAGAACAAGCGTCTGGTCGGCATGGCCCGTTCCTTCGGCGTACCGATGGAATTGATCTCCCCGAAAGAAGCACAGAACATGTTCCCGCTGATGGATATCACCGGTGTTGTTGGCGCGGCCTACACACCCAACGATGGCAGCATTGACCCAACCGGGTTGACCAATGCCCTCGCCATTGGCGCGAAGAATCGCGGAGCAAAGATCTTTACCAACACCACTGTCACTGCGATCAACGTTAAGAACGGACGCGTGCACGAGGTCGTCACTGACAAGGGTACGATCAAAACCGAGGTGGTGGTCAATGCCTCGGGTATGTGGGGACGCGAGATCGGTAAAATGGTCGGGTTGAGTCTGCCAGTGCTTCCAATGGCGCATTTGTACATTATGACCAAGCCCATCGAAGGCGTAACCAACACATTCCCCAACCTGCGCGATCCTGATTTGCTGGTCTATTGGCGCGAAGAGGTCGGCGGATTGGTTACAGGCGGGTACGAACGTCAGCCCGCGACCTTTGGCATGAACGGCATTCCAAAAGATTTCAAATTCCAATTGCTCCCGCCCGATTGGGACCGCTTCACACCATTGATGGAAAATTCCATCCGCCGTGTGCCTGCGGTGGAAACAGCAGAAGTGAAGATGCTGTTGAACGGCCCCGAAGGCTTCACGCCCGATGGTGAATTTTTGCTCGGCCCGACATCCGTCAAGGGCTTCTGGGTGGCGTGTGCTTTCTGCGCGCATGGACTTGCAGGCGCAGGCGGCATTGGCAAGGTCATGGCCGAATGGATCGTGGATGGGAATCCCGAGTGGGATATGTGGCGTCTTGATGTGCGCCGCTTTGGTCCGAACTACAATAATCTTGATTATGTGGCGGCCCGTACCTTCGAAACCTATACCCAGTATTACGACATCCACTATCCAGGCGAGGAAAGAATCTCACGCCGCAATGTGCGTACCTCCCCCACCTACTTCCGTCTGCGCGATCTCGGCTGTTCCTTCGGCGAGAAGATGGGCTGGGAACGCCCGAACTGGTATCGCATCTACGAAGAAAAAGCCACGCACGGTCACGAGCCGAAGGGTTGGATGCGCCACAACTGGAGCCGTGCGATCGGCCACGAACATTTGATGACACGCGAAAATGCAGGCCTCTTTGATGAAACCTCCTTCAATAAATTTGAGGTTCGCGGACCCGGCGCATTGAAGTTCCTTAATTATGTTTGCTCGAACCAGATCGATGTGCCTGTCGGTAATCTGGTTTATACCCAGTGTCTCAACAAGCGCGGCGGAATCGAATGCGATTTCACAGTCACTCGCCTTGCGGAAGACCGCTTCTTTATTGTGACTGGCACAGCATTCGGCCAGCACGATATGTCGTGGCTCTCGCTGCAAATGCCCGAGGACGGCAGTGTAACTTTGGAAGATGTCGGCTCTTCGATGGTTTGTATTGGCATGTGGGGACCGAAAGCGCGCACAATTTTGGAGAAGGTCACAACGGAGGATGTTTCGAATGCAGGCTTTCCGTACATGACTTCGAAGCGTATCAACGTTGGCGATGTGCCCGTCCTCGCTTCGCGCGTGACTTATGTAGGCGAGCTGGGCTGGGAATTTTACTGCGCCTCTGAATACGGTCTGCGATTGTGGGATACGCTCTGGGAAGCGGGTCAAAGCGAAGGCATGGTTGCTGGCGGATACAAAGCCATTGACACGTTGCGTCTTGAAAAGGGTTATCGTTATTGGAGCGGTGAGATTTCCCCCGATTACACTCCTTACGAAGCAGGCCTTGGTTTCGCGGTGAAGCTCGACAAGGAGAATTTCATCGGCAAGGATGCTTTGGTCAAGCAAAAGGCGGAAGGGATCAAACGCAAACTTTGCACGATCACCCTCGACGATGACCGCACGATCGTCATCGGCAAGGAGCCAATCCGTGTTGGCGATAAGCTGGTCGGCTGGGTGGCTTCAGGCGGATTCGGGTATTCGATCAACAAATCCATTGCGTATGCATATCTGCCAATGGAATTCGCCAAGGCTGGAACAAAATTGAGCGTGGAATGTTTCGGCGAGCAGGTCAGCGCGGAGGTGGCGCAGGCTGTGTTATGGGATCCCAAGGCCGAGAGAGTTCGTCAGTAAACAGAACCAGGCATGAGTTAAGAAATGAAGCGTTGAATCATCCGAGGCAAAGGGAATTCAAAAAAATTCCCCCAGCCCTGGTAAAAAATCCAAAACCAACCAAAGGAAGGATTTCATGACAATGACTCTAGCAATTGACAAGGCCATCGCAAAAGTACCGTTTTTGGCAGATTCGAAGAACATCAAGAAGACTCCGTTAAGCGGCGGGATCACGAATCTAAATTTCAGGATCGACGCAGATGGAAGGTCTTATGTAATTCGTCTCGCGGGTGAGGGAACCGATCAACTGGGGATCAAACGTGATGTTGAATATGCGGCGAACAAGGCCGCTGGTGAACTAGGCATCGCCCCCGAGGTGGTTTTCTTCATTGAACCTGAGGGATACATCGTTACACGCTTTAGCAACGGCAAACGCATCATGCCGGAGGATATTGTCAAACCCGATTATCTGGCGCGCATCGCAAAGAAGATTCGATTGTTTCACCGCCGCGCGCCGAAATTAAAAGGCGAATTCAACGTATTCAAGCGCGTGGAGATGTTGAAGAAGGTATCCAAATCCAACAACGCCAGATTCCCGCACGATTGGGATTTCATCATGCAAAAGATGAATGAGGTAAAAAAGGCTTTGGAAAAAGACCCATACGTGCCAACTCCCTGCCATAATGACCTGCTTAATTTGAACTGGCTTGATGAGGATGTGCCTGGCGATATCGGCGAGATCCGACTGCTGGACTGGGAATATGCGGGTATGGGAGACATCTTCTTTGACCTCGGCAATTTCAGCCATCATCACCGTTTGAATGAAGATCAAGTGGACCTGTTCCTGTATGAATATTTCGGCGAGATCACAGACAAACATTACGCCCGCCTGCGCCTAATGTGGCCGATGTCTGAATTGCATGAGGCAATGTGGGGCACCACACAAACAGGCATTTCGAAACTGGAAGAGGATTTCCAAGGTTATGCCGATCTGTGGTTTGGGCGCTTCCGCCAACACGTGACCGACTTCCGCTGGGAACAGTGGTTGAAGGATGTGGCTAAGAAAAAATAAGGATGAAAGATGACGGATGAAAAAACTCGTCGTTCACGAATCATCCTGTTTGTAAAAGCTCGACTATTCTAAAAAAGAAAAATAAAGCAAGGAGAAAACCATGTCTATCGTAAATGCAAAAGAAATTATGATCCCGGCGGCGAAAGAGGGATGGGCCGTGGGTGCGTTCAATGTCACCGACTTACTCCAGTTCGAAGCGGTGATCGATGCGGCGATCGAGAAGAAAGCCCCCGTCATTGTTCAGACCTCCGTCAAGCCCTCGCAATTTCTGGGCACTCAAATGATGGTGAACATCTATCGTACCCTGGCCGAGTCTGCGCCTGTGCCGGTGTGCCTGCACCTCGACCACTCCACCAGCATCGACTACTGCAAGAAGTGCGCGGATGCTGGCTATACCAACATCATGATCGACGCTTCCAAGCAGTCTTATGATGAGAACATCCGCCAGACCAAGGAAGTGGTGGATTACTGCCACGCCATTGGCGGCATTTCCGTCGAAGGCGAATTGGGAACCGTAGGCGGCGTGGAAGACCAGATCAAGGTTGCGGAAGATGAAGCGCAGCTTGCCAACCCCGAACAATCCGTTGAATTCGTCGAGCGCACCGGCGTGGATATCTTCGCCCCCGCCATCGGCACGGCACACGGCGTGTACAAGACCAAGAATCCGAAAATCGACTTCGAGCGCATGGCCATCATCCACAAGATGTTGAACAGCAACGGCATCAAGACCCCGCTTGTTGTCCACGGCGGAACAGGCCTGCCCGATGATTATGTTGCCAAATTGCTGGCGGCTGGCGGCGCGAAATTCAACGTCTCCACCGAGTTGAAGCACACCCTGCTCGATGCCAAATGGGAATACCTCAGCGCCCACCGCGATGAATATGACCCCGGCAAGCTGGATGTCTTCGTCCGCGATGCGACCCGCAAGGCCGTAATGCACTGGATGGATAAACTAGGCTGTGAAGGCAAAGCGTAATTTGTAAATCAGGGATTAGTGATTAGGAATTACACTATGCCTAATCACTAGTCTATGAAGATTATCTTAAATAAATCAGGAGTTATAAAGCATGAAAAAAATCGAAGAATATTACGCCCCGTGGGTTAAGGGCATCCCGATGTACATTTCGGATCACATCGAAAAGGCGTGGCGTGATCCATCATTACACCGCATGATGTCCAACGAAAATCCGCTGCCCCCATCTGACAAGGTGCTGGAAGCGATGGTTAAGTACGCCAAGATGGCGAACCGCTATCCCGATCAAGGTTTGGTCGTCCGCAGCAAGATCGCCGAAATGAATAATGTCGATGGTCCCGGCAACGTGATGATTGGCAACGGTTCCAGCGAAGTGTACGACAACATCTTCCGCATGTTCCTCCAACCTGGCGAGGAAGTCATCCAGCACACCCCCTGCTTCGGCATTTACGGTCTGCGCGGAACATTGCTCGGTGCAAAGATGGTGTCTGTGCCGATGATTTACAAGGATCATTTGATGCACTACGATCCCGATGCGATCATAGCCGCCATCACTGACAAGACCAAGATCATCGTGGTTGCCAACCCGAACAACCCTACCGGCAACTTCATGGATGCCAAGCACTTCATCACCATTGCGGAAACAGGCATTCCATTCGTGATCGATGAAGCCTACGTTGAATACGCTGGTTTGGGCATGTCTCAGGTGCAGTTGACCAAGAAGTACAAGAACGTGCTCATCACCCGTACACTCTCCAAGGCCTATGGTCTCGCGGGCATGCGCTTCGGATACACCATCGCGGACAAAGAAGTCATTGACCAGATCGCTGGCTCCCTCCTTCCGTGGAACGTGGGCACCATCCCCATGTGGGCCGCCCTCGCCGCCTTTGAAGATACTGAAGGCCTCGCCGAACGTGTCAAGTTCAACAACGATGCTGTGGATTTCATCACCGAGTCCTTGAGCGTGATCCCCGGCTTCTACGTGATGCCTTCCAAGGCCAACTACATTCTCTTTGACTGCGGCGAAACAGGCAAGACAGGCAAGGAAGTTTTAGCCTTTGCTGAAACCCGCGGCATCATCCTGCGCGGTGAGAGCAAGAAATACGGCAGCGACGGCTGGTTCCGCGTCACTGTCGGTACAGCCGAAGAGAACAAGCTCTTCGTAGATACCGTACTTGAATTCTTTGGGATGAAGAAATAGATCGATCCAAGTAAACCCTAAAGGTCGTAAAGACCTTTAGGGTTTTTTGACTGGAGGAAATCATGTCAAAAATTAAAGCTGTGTTCTTCGACCAGGACGGTGTGATCATCGACACCGAACGTGACGGTCATCGCGTGTCATTCAACATGACTTTCAAGGAATTCGGTTTCACCGACGAGTGGAGCGTGGAGTATTACCACGAACTGCTCCAGATCGCAGGCGGCAAGGAACGCATGAAACATCACTGGAAGACCAAGGGGTTTTCCAAACCGCTGACCGAGGAAGAAATCGATAATCTCGTCAAGGAAATGCACAAACGCAAGACTGCCCTGTTCGTTGAACTGATCGAGACAGGCAAATTACCCTTGCGCCCCGGCATTCACCGCTTCATGAAGGAACTCATGGAAGCAGGCATCAAGATCGGCGTCTGCACCACATCCAATGAACAGGCCGCTAAGGCGATCACCGAACGCGTCCTTTCGGACATCAAGTTCGAAATCGTACTCGCTGGCGACGTGGTCGAAAAGAAAAAACCAGACCCAGAGATCTACAACCTTGGCCTCGCCAAGCTCGGCCTGAAAACCGATGAAGCCTTCGTTGTGGAAGATTCCAAGAACGGCGTCAAGGCAGCCAAGGCCGCTGGCTTGAAAACCATCGTCACCACCAACAGCTACACCGAAAAGGAAGACGTGGAAGCGGGCGACGTGATCGTCTCCTGCCTCGGCGACCCCAACGGCGAAAAGGCAACGATGCGCAAAGGCGGCATCAAAGACTTCGACGGCGTTGTACATGTGAAACAGATAATTGAGTTGTTCGGATAATATTGATATAAAGAGGACGTGATGAATCGCATCACGTCCTCTTTCAAGAAAAGTCAAGTGAATAAACGAAACTAGTAGAAGGTAGGGGTCGTATAAATGGAGTAGGCAATGCTGGCAAATATCAAGAAATCCCTGGTGGTATTGCTGTTATTGATCAACGTTTTCTTTGTTGGGCAAGACTGGGTAGCATCCACCAATATTGCAGATAGAGGCGCAAACGCTCTTGATTGTTGGGAAGCGCAAATGGCACTGGTAAGAGATTCCTTGCCAATAAAGCGCGGCGTGGTTGGATACATCTCAGAACAGGATGTCCCTGGCGCAGAATACGGATTGTGGGACATTGAAACAGAATTTTTCCTGACACAATACGCACTGGCTCCACTGATCGTAAAAAAGGGGATTGTGGCAGAGTGGAATGTGGTGGTACTCAGCAACAAAGATTTGGCGATTTGGGCAAAAACATATACAGGGCAATATAAGATCATAGACGTAGAGGGGAAAGTGCACGTTTTACACAGGCTGGAGGCTCCATGACAATTTCCAGTTTTTTCATTTTCATACCATCCATACTTTTAGGCATTTTGACAATTCATTTAGTGTGGCCTGAAAGGCATCCACTGACATTGCTTCTAAAATTATCCCTGGGAGTCGGGTTGGGCTTGGGCATTAGTTCGATCCTGTATTTTCTAATATTACAAGTTGCACCGGGGCGCATCAGCATAATGGGGATCCAGATCATCCTGGCGACCATTTTATTGATATCTACAGCCATACGAGAGCGAAATCAAAAATGGAACGGGGTTTACCTTCCCAGGCTTTCCGGCCTGCAATGGGGTTTGGCATGCACGGCGCTAATTGCCTTCGTTATATCAATCCTGACCTTTTTCAACACGATGGTCTCTCGTCCGCAAGGCGAATACGACGCATGGAGCATTTGGAATCGCGCCGCCCGCTTCATATATCGGGATCCCGAAAATTGGCAGGCCACACTATCTCCGGATATAGCAGCACTCGGCCATGCAGATTACCCTTTGCTCGTTCCATTAAATGTAGCCTGGGGGTGGGAGACCTTGGGAGGCGAGACATTAAAGGTGCCGATGGCACAATCAGCCTTATTTACTCTTGCCATCATCCTATTGATGTTCAGTTCATTGGCCGTTACACGAACCATCGGGCAGGCAAGCCTTGCTTCAGTGGTGTTGATGGCAAGCTCAGGATTTATCCTGAACGGCACAAATTTGACCGCTGACATTCCATTAATGTTCTTTATTTTCGCGTCCGTTGTATTAATGTATTTGTTTTCATTGAATCGAAACAGTACCTTACTGGTCCTTTCCGGATTCATGGCAGGCCTGGCAGGATGGACAAAGAACGAGGGGCTGCTTTTCATGGCAATAAGTCCAATTGCAGTGATCATCGTGTCTCCCAAAAAGATGTCTCTTCCCTTTTTATATTATCTAGCAGGCATGGCGATCCCATTAGCCATTATCCTCTACTTTAAATCCATGACTCCGCCCAACGATTTGATAAACAGCGGCAACTCTCTTATCGAAAAAGTCAAAGATGTCTCCCGATACTGGGTTATCCTAAAATCACTCTCCACGGTTATCCTTGACGCTCATGTCATAGTGTTCACGATCTACACAGTGATCATGCAAAGTCATCCTAACCACAGCTCCAAACAAGGCATCTATACAGTCGCGACACTGCTTATTTTGCAGTTGCTCGGATACTATGCCATTTATGTTATTACTCCAAACGATCTGGCGTGGCAACTGGTTACGACACAAAATAGATTGATCATGCACATCATCCCTCCAGGGTTGTTTCTATGTTTTAATATCGCAGCAGACCCGGAAACCATCTTTTCCTAACTCTCAAGAAGAGAATAAAGGCATCTCAAGTTAGTACTAAAAATCAAATGTCCGCGTAAAATCATATTGAACAGGCTGCCAGACGGTCAATTGCCTTTGGCTTTCCATTTAACTTGTCACAGGAAAAATCATGGATGAATTACTTGATATCGTAAATAACGACGACATTACCATAGGACAGGAAATGCGCTCCACCGTCCACCAGCAGGGACTTCAGCATCGCGGCGTGCACGTCTTCCTATTCACCAGCGACGGAAAAATGCTCATTCAAAAACGCAGCGCCGACCGCACCTCGTCCCCATCCCTGTTGGATTGCTCCGTGTCCGAGCATGTCAAAGCAGGCGAGAGCTATCTTGATGCAGCCATTCGCGGCTTGAAAGAGGAAATGGGCGTTACCGTGCAAGAGCTCACCCCTCTCGTCAAATTCAGAATGAATTACGGCCCCAATGATAATGAAATCAGCATCCTCTACAAAGGCATCGTGGACCCTGCAAGCGTAAGATTCGACCCCGTTGAAATCGCCGAAATCCGCTATCACAGCATGGACGAATTACGGTCTGTGCTGGAAAATGAAAAACAAACCCTGTGCGGCTGGTTCGTCGAAATTCTAAACTGGTACTGGGATCAACCCACAGCCATGACCGTTCTCACGAAACAGTCATGAAAGCGCGCAAAATAATACTCGCCTGCATCCTCCTTGTGCTGACTGCTTGCGGCATGGCGGAAACGGAAGTTCCCATGTCACTTGAGCCCAACATCAATCCCCCCAACCAACAAGTGGATGATTTCTTCGCAGAATTCGTCAGCGAGGATACTCCAGGCGGCGCCGTGATCGTCATCCAAAATGGAAAGATTTTGCATCAAGCCGCATATGGGCTGGCAAACCTTGAAGAGGACATACCGCTCACCACTGACCATATCTTCCATCTTGCGTCTGTCGGCAAACAAATGACTGCCCTTGGCATCCTGATGCTAGTCGAAGAGGGAAATTTGAATCTCGATGATCCCGTGGGGAACTACGTCCCTGAAGTCACACATTTCGGCGAAGACTTCACTCTCCGCCATCTTCTCCATCATACATCAGGCTTGCCCGATTATGACGGCAATGTAATGGATGCCCTCTACGCCCGCTCAGACACCCCGACGAACGAAGATCTGGTCGCCGTGCTCTCAGAAATGACGGAACTACCTTCAACCCCTGGTGATTATTTCGAATATAGCAACCCCGGCTATGACCTGCTTGCCGTGGTCATTGAGCGAGTCTCTGGCGAAACCTTCCCCCAGTTTATGCAATCCCGCATCTTTGATCCTGCCGGCATGTCGCACACCTTCTCGCTTCCAAACGATAAACGCCGTGCTGATCCGCTCGTGGCGATGAGCTATACGGGCGAAAGCGGCACACCTGAAGCCTATCCCTACGACAATCTTGATAATCTCTATGGTTCGGGCTCTATTTATTCCACAACCGCCGACATGGCCCTTTATGATGAAGCCCTCTATACCGGGAAATTCGTTTCGCAAGCTACGCTAAATGAAGCCTTCCAACCCGCCATACTAAATGATGGAAGCACAGAACCATACGGCTTCGGTTGGGAACTGGAGGAATGGAACGGCGAAAGTTACGTGGCACATTCCGGTGCATGGCTGGGATTTAACTCCGACTATGTCCGTTTCCCCGGACGCCATCTCTCAGTCATCGTTTTGCTCAACCGCGACTACGACTATCCCGATGATCCGCGGATCGCCTTGAAAATTGCTGAGTTCTTCCTCCGATAGTCCGAGCTTAAAGGCTAACAGGATTGAAAGGACATCCGCAATCCATCAGATTTATAATCGGTCATTAAATTATCCACTACGCGGGTAAAAATTCAAAAGGAAAAGGGAATCGTCATCAAATGAACAAGGAATTTTTTGACGTTATCAAACGTGGCTACCTCGAAGTAGTACAACGCCTCCTTTCATCAAACCCGGATCTGATCTACGAAAAAGAAAATGGCCTTAGCCCGGTCATGGTTGCCCTTTACCACCGTGAACCCGCGATCGTGGATTTTCTGACAGAAAAAACAGGGAGCCTGAATATTTTTGAAGCCTCAGCTGTCGGCAGAACAACCCAGGTCGTACGCCATCTCGCTCGTGACCCAATGCTCGTCAACGCATATACCGAAGACGGATTTCAGCCGCTTGGACTGGCCTGTTTTTTCGGTCACCGCGAAACCGCAGAATATCTGATCAAAGCTGGCGCCTCCGTCAACTCCCCATCCAAAAACCCACTAAAGGCCACCCCTATCCAATCTGCAGCCGCAGCCGGACATCTTGACCTCGTTATCCTGCTTCTCAACCATCGCGCTGATCCAAATTCACGCGAGCAAGGTGGCTACACGCCCCTTCACGCTGCCGCAAAAAATGGAGATGTAGGCATGATCCGCTCTCTCCTTTTCAACGGCGCCGACCTGACGATCCGTAGCAAGGATGGGAAACTTCCCCTCGACATGGCCCTCGAAGCTGGTCATGCAGATGCGGCGAAACTGCTCAAAGAAGGGATCACCCGCCGTTTCAGGACGAAAATAACCCTCCAAAGAACCGAATAAACTGAATACAACTTCCCGATGATGAACGCGTATATCTACATCGGGAAGTTTTTATTCAAAGGAGATCCCAATGAAAACCATTCATAAATTTTTTTCCATTTTTTCCTTAATCGCCATCCTCGCTCTTGCGTTTGCCACACCTGCGCAGGCGTTTGATGGCCGCGCTGGCAACAATGTCGTCATCGAAAAAGATGAAATCATCGCAGACGATGTGTATGTCACCGCTGAAACATTCGTATTGGAGGGGACAGTTAAAGGCGACCTGGTTGTCTTTGGCACAACCATCACCATCAATGGCACCGTGGAAGGCGATTTGATCGCCGCTGGTCAAAGCATCGTCGTTAATGGTACGGTTACCGATGATGCTCGCATCGCAGGCGCTGCGCTCCAAATCGGCAGTTCCGCAGTCATTGGCGGCGACGTTGTCGGCGGAAGTGCAAGCTTCGAGACCAAGGAAGGCAGTTCCATCGCGGGGGAACTCGTTGTAGGCGCTGCTCAAGCTCTATTGGCGGGGAATGTCACCGGCGATTCTCTGCTCGGCCTCGGCGCACTGGATTTGCGCGGCGAGTTTGGCGGTGATGTCATCGCGAACGTTGGCGAGCCCACAGATGAGGCTGCTCCCCCATTTTCCATGTTCATGCCGCAGGTGCCTTTCTCCATGCCAACCGTCACCCCTGGCTTTACGATCGCTAAAACCGCTAAGATCAAAGGCAACCTCGAATACACCCAGTTCAACGACATCGAAATTCCAGCGAATGTAGTAGGCGGGAAGGTTATACGCACCGAGCCTGTGGTGGACCCGGCAGAAGTCGTCGTGCCTCCCACCCAATCTGAAATCTTCCTGGATTGGACCTTCAACCTCTTCCGCACCATCGTCACACTGATTATTATCGGTTTGGTGTTGGGCTGGCTCACTCCCGCATTCATCAAAGCGCTTACCGAAAAAGTCCAATCACAGGCAGGCGCGTCCCTCGGCTGGGGCATCGTGGCCTTCGCCGTGTTCTTCTTCGCCATTTTCATCATTGTTGTGGCGATGATCATTGGCGCTGCGCTCTTCGGCACACTGACATTGGGCAGCCTAAGCGGCACCATCGTCACAGTTGGTCTGCTCGCCATTTTCGCACTGATCGTCGGCTTCGTCCTGGCCACGGCCTTCCTTACCAAGATCGTCGTTTCATGGCTGGGCGGCAAATTGATCCTCTCCCGCATCAACCCTGCGCTGGCTGAAAGCAAGGTATGGCCGCTCGTGCTGGGAGTGATCATCATTGCACTGCTCACTGCACTTCCCGGTGTCGGCTGGTTGTTCAACCTGATCGTGGTACTCCTCGGCCTCGGCGCCCTGTGGATCTGGGGACGGGAAACCATGCAGGCACGCAAAACCGCATAATTTCTCACCTATCAAAAAAAGCGGGCGGACTTGCAAAGTCTGCCCGCTTCCTTTTAATCGGACGTTCTTTGTTATAATCGCGCCCATGATGAAACCAGAACAAATCGAAATCAAACTTGACCGAATCCTTTTAAAGGTACAGAAACCCGGTCGGTATGTGGGTGGTGAGCTCAACATCACCGTCAAAGATTGGGAAACAGCCCGCACAAAGGTCGCCCTTGTCTTTCCCGATATTTACGACATCGGCGTATCAAATGTTGGATTGAAGATCCTGTACGACCAGATCAATCAGCGGGAGGATGCGCTGGCCGAACGTGCCTATGCACCCTGGGTGGATATGGAAGCGCTGATGCGCGAGCACGGGATTCCACTCTACACCCTCGAATCAAAACAACCCCTGGCCTGCTTCGACTTAATCGGCTTTACTCTCCCCTACGAGACTCTCTACACAAATACCCTCAACATTCTCGACCTCGCAGGCATTCCCGTCCGCTCAAGCGAACGAGATGAAAGCCACCCCATCATCATCGCCGGTGGACATGCCGCCACCAACCCCGAGCCCATGCATGCCTTCATTGACGCATTTGTCATTGGCGAGGGCGAAGAAGTGATACATGATGTGGTCAATGCCATCCAGAAATTCAAATCCGCTCCGAATTACAAGAGAGATGAATTACTAGTTGCACTGGCTCAGATATCGGGTGTGTATGTGCCGAAATTCTACGAAACTACCTACCTTGAAGATGGGACCGTGGCGAACACCCTGCCTACCATCCCTGAAGCGCCCAAATTGGTAAACAAACGCATCGTAGCCAAACTACTTCCGCCGCCCGTCAAATTCATCGTGCCGAATGTTGAAGTGATCCACAATCGCGTTTCGGTGGAGATCATGCGGGGATGCACCCGCGGGTGTAGATTCTGTCAGGCGGGTATGATCACGCGTCCCGTTAGAGAAAGAAGCGTTCAAGAGGTGGTGGATGCCGCCGATGCAGCGGTCCGCTCTACGGGGTTTGAAGAACTCGCGTTAATGTCGCTCTCGTCATCTGACTACACCTACATCAACGAACTGGTGGATGCGATCAGCAAACGCTTTGAAGGACGCAAGCTGTCCGTCAACTTGCCGTCGCTGCGCATTGAATCTGTTTCTGTTGATCTTATGGACAAACTCAAACAGCATCGCACAGGTGGGTTTACACTCGCCCCCGAAGCCGCCAGCGAACGGATGCGCCGCATCATCAATAAGTTCATTCCCGACGAAGAGATCCTTAACACCACCCGCGATATTTACAGCCGCGGCTGGACGACGATCAAACTGTATTTCATGATCGGACATCCGAGCGAAACGCTGGAAGATGTACAAGCCATTGTAGACCTGTGCAGGCGCGTCATTGACGAAGGCCGAAAGGTGGCGGGCTGGAAAGTGAAACTGCATGCAGGTGTCAGCACCTTCGTGCCGAAACCGCAGACCCCGTTCCAATGGGTGGCCTGCGATACACGCGAGAATATTCTCGAAAAGCAGGCGTTGTTGAAACGCCAACTTTTGAAAGATAAAAGCATCAAATTGAGCTGGACCAAACCCGAAGACTCTTTGCTCGAAGCCTGGCTTTCGCGCGGTGACCGAAGAATGTCTGAAGTCATTTACACGGCGTGGAAGAACGGCGCAAAATTCGATGCCTGGGATGAAGCCAAGAAGCAGGAAGCCTGGCTGCCCGCCTTCGAAGAGCACGGACTCGACCCTGCGTTTTACACACACCGCCAGCGCCGCACGGATGAAGTCTTCCCGTGGGAACACATCACCGCCGCTGTGCGCAAGAACTTCCTGTTCCAGGATTTCCGTCAATCACTCGAAGGCCAGATCCGCGTGGACTGTCGTTTGAATTGTTTTGCCTGCGGCATTCTGCCGACATTCGCCAACCTGCGCCGCGAAAATCCAGGCGAAGGCTGGAAATGCCCGGACGTAAAATCTCCCGTTTCAAAGGTCAATATTGAATTGCCTGTCATGGGCGATTAATAAAATCGCCTATTATGAATAAGATTATCTTCCTTTCACGCCTTTTACAGGAAAGAGACAAGTTCGAACTGCTCCTGAACCGAGTCGGTTTTTCGCGCCGAATGACTACGAAGGGCGTATCTGGAAATCTATCGATCAAGGATCTGCTCGCGGATGTACTCGCCCGCGAGCAATTTATCGCAGACCGCCTGAACGAGATTCTGCACGGGGATGTGTATTCGCCCAGTGTTTCTCATCGCTCGCTCGAAAATTTCGAGAGCGATAACGGCTACCCAGACTACGAATCAACTCTCTTTGAAAAAGAAAACAGCCGCTACAGCGTGGCGTCCAAATACAGGAATATCGGAGTGGATGACATCGTGGAGCAGGAGATCGCCACGTATGGGAATATCCTCGCCGCGTTCGAAAAGCTCACCCATGACCAGTGCCTTGACCATGATCTCTATCACCGCACAGCCGAGCACACTTATAAATCCTACCGCCGAACCAGTATCGAGATCAATCACTGGCTTCAATCCATTGCCCCGGAATCATACTAAACATGCGAATACGCATCACATTTACCAAACAAGGCGCACTGCGCTACACGGGTCATCTTGACTTGCATAGATTATGGGAGCGCGCCATGCGCCGCGCGGAGTTGCCCATTGCTTACTCCCAGGGATTTCACCCGCAACCCAAAATGAGCCTAGCCGCTGCCCTGCCGCTGGGTTTTTCTTCGCTTTGCGAAATGCTGGATGTGCGTCTCAACGAAGAGATTCCCGTTGAAGAGATCAGACTACGGTTGAAGGACAACCTGCCAACCGATATTCAGGTAACGAATGTGGAAAGCGTTGACGAACGCGCACCCGCTTTGCAGACACAAGTCCTCTCAGCGGAGTACCATGTCCAATTGACAGAACCAGTTGACGGGTCCGATCTGAAGCGCAGGGTCGAGGAATTGATCCAATCTGAATCGCTGCCGCGTGAACGTCGCGGAAAATTCTATGATTTGCGTCCGCTCGTCGAAGTTCTGACCGTTGATACGGAAACATCCACCCTGCAAATGAAACTCACCGCGCGCGAAGGAGCAACAGGCCGCCCCGATGAAGTGTTGACCGCGCTGGGAATCGAGCCTGAGTATGCGCGCGTGGAGAGAACGCGCTTAATTTTTCAGGAATAAGGAGAAATCAAATGGCCCTGATCGTTTCGTTGTTCTTTGGTTTTGTTCCAATGTTTTTATTTGCAGCATTCGTGTACTGGCTGGACCGTTACGAAAAGGAGCCCAAACTCCTGCTCGGCGCGGCTTTTTTTTGGGGAGTGGTAATTGCGGCGGGCGGGTCGTATATTCTCAATACGGCTTTTGGCATTGGCATTTTCATGTTCACAGGCTCCGAAGGCGCCGCGGACTTTGGCACGACCTCCATTGTTGCGCCCATCATTGAGGAGTTTCTCAAAGGCCTCGCCGTGGCAATCGTGTTCTTCTTATTTCGCAAGGAATTCGACACCATTCTTGATGGCATTATCTACGGTGGCATCGTTGCGCTTGGGTTTGCCGCCACGGAAAACACGCTCTACATTTATCGCAATGGCTATCAGGAAGGCGGCTGGGGCGGTTTGATCCTGCTTGTTTTCATCCGCGTGGTCTTGGTGGGCTGGCAGCATCCGTTCTACACCTCGTTCACAGGGATCGGATTCGCCCTTTCACGCACGCAAAGAAACCCATTGATCAAATTCATCGCGCCGTTTCTTGGGTATGGTGTGGCCGTGACAACCCACGCCTTCCACAACACCTTTGGCGGTCTGATCGGCGGGCTCGAAGGCCTCGCCGCTGGCACCTTTGTAGATTGGATCGGCTGGATAATTATGTTCGGCTTCATTATCTGGATGATCAACCATGAACGCAGCATCGTAAGAAGGCAGCTTTACGAAGAGGTCTCTGCTGGCGTGATTTCAGCGGGGCATTATCAAAGAGCACTCTCCCCGTGGACCTCGACCACAGCAGGCTTAAGCGGCAGGACAACCTCACGCTTCTACCAAGCCTGCGGCGAACTAGCCCACAAAAAAGAACAATTCGCCAGACACGGCGATGAAAGCGGCAATGTAGCCATCATCAACTCACTGCGCGCGGAATTGGCGGCGCTGGCTCCGCAAGTTCGGTAAAATCCCTTGCCCAAACGCGGACTCAAGTCCGCGCTCCCTCTGTCTTTTCAAAGGCTGACGAAACATCGTCGGCCTTTTTCTTTCTCCCCCGTGCGATATAATCCCACAACTCATGGAAAAGCATTCCCCGCTCAAAACCATCCTCATCGTTTCAGCCATTTTCTACCTCATATTTATCATCGGCACCTCCTTCGATATCAAAGGCGAGCGCTATTTCACCCTCGTGGATGACGCCATGATCTCCATGCGCTACGCCCGCAATCTGGCGCAAGGTCACGGCCTGGTTTGGAATATCGGCGAACCGCCCGTGGAAGGTTTCACCAACCTCGGCTGGACCCTCTACCTCGCTTTTCTACACTTCTTCCCATTCCCCGCCTCGAAGATATCCCTCGCGGTCATGCTCACCTCGCTGGTGATTTTGCTTGCAAATATCCACACGATTTCCAAAATCGCCGAAGCGCTCCAACCCAATTCAAAATACGCGCCCACACTTGCAGCCATCGTCACCGTGTTTTATTTTCCGCTTGTCTTCTGGTCACTGCGCGGCATGGAAGTCGGCCTGCTGACCTGGCTCATCAGCCTCGCCATTCTTTTCTCGCTCACCGAAAAAAGACCCGTTTTCATCGGCATCCTATTTGCGGCGGCCATTCTTGTCCGCGTGGATGCGATCGTTTCCATTGCACCCATCGCGCTTTATTTGCTCCTCAAAAACAAACGCAACGCCATTATTCCCATCGCAATTGCCGCCATTGCCTTACTTACTGTTTTCTATTTTCAAAAGATATATTTCGGCGACTTTCTCCCCGCCACCTATTACCAAAAAATGACAGGCTTCACCGCCCTCGAACGCATCCGCCACGGCCTGCTGGTCTTCGTCGAATTCGCCACGCGCGATACACTTCCGCTCTTTTTATTTTCACTGGCAGGCATCTTCTTCTATAAATTTCAGCGCAGCCGCGAAGCGCTCTTACTGCTCGGCATCTTCCTCGCTCAATGTGCCTACTCCATTTATGTCGGCGGCGATTACGCCGAACCCGAAACGAACGCCGCGAACCGCTTCATCACCCAGGGGATGCCCGCCCTCATCGTCCTTTTCAGTTGGATGACGAACCGCATCCTCACCGACCTGAAAACTGCCCAGCCTCAATCGACATTCGCCGCCCCGAAGCTGAATCCTGCCATTCCGCTCGCGGTCATCGTCCTGCTCATCATCAGCGGCGAACCGTGGTTCACCCAAACCATTGACAACGCCCCCCTCCTCAAAGCCGATATCCGCCGCGTCAAACTGGGACTCTTCCTCGCCGAAACCACCTCCCCCGAAGCTGTGATCGCCGTCCACGCTGCAGGGCAGATTCCCTACTACTCCCAGCGCACCACCATTGACCTGCTCGGGCTCAACGACCCTGTGGTAGCCAAAGGCGAAGGCCACGGCGAATTCTACCCAGGCCACAACAAATGGGACTACAACTACAGCATCATCCATCTTCGTCCCGACCTCATTGCAGATAATTTCGCGCCCCTTGCCGACTTCATGATCAGAACCGTTCAATATGCAAAACTTGAAAACGGCATCTACGTCCGCCTCGACAGCAACTTGATCAATCTGAAAGAAATCTCCAAAGATTATCGTTAAGCAAAACAGGAGCATCATGCCACCAATCGCCCCAAAACGAGACCATGCACTCATCCAGCACGGCCTGACCCGCAACGACGAATACTATTGGATGCGCAACCGTGAAGACCCAAAAGTCAAAGAATATTTGCAGTCAGAAAATGACTACCTTGAAGAAACTCTCCAACACCTGAACCCGCTGCGCGAAAAACTCTTTCAGGAAATGAAAGGCCGCATCCGCGAAGTGGATAGCAGTGTCCCCGAAAAAAACGGCGGCTTTTTGTATTACACGCGCACCGAAGCGAACAAACAATATCCCATCTTCTGCCGAAAAAAAGACATCCCCAACGCCGCCGAGGAAGTCCTGCTCGATCAAAATATACTGGCGGAGGGTCACGAGTTTTGCAGTGTCAGCGCCTTCAACCTCAGCCCTGACCAAACCAAGCTGGCCTATTCCGTTGACCTTGAAGGCTCAGAGATGTATACGATCCACATCAAGGACCTGGTCAACAACATCGACCTGCCCGAACAGATGAGCGGGGTACATGGCAGCGTCTACTTTCAGATCGGCGTGGAATGGGCAAATGACAGCGAAACCCTGTTCTACCTGGGTCTTGATTCCTCCCATCGAGCCTGCCAGCTGTTTCGCCACAAATTGGGAACAGACCCCGCAAAAGATACACTGATCTATTTCGAGGAAGATGACACCTTCTCACTTTCCCTCTTGAAATCGCGCAGCGAAAAATACATCCTCACACATCACTACAACACGATGTCGCATGAAATGCGATTTCTCCCTGCTGACCAGCCAGAAGCGGAGTTGCAGATTTTTCAACCGCGTCTGGCAGGGCTTGAATATTATGCGGCACACCTCGGCGACTCGTTCTACATCGTCACGAACGAGAACTCACAAAACTTCAAATTAATGAAAACACCCGTTACCGCCACAGAAAAAGAGAACTGGCAGGAGATCATCGGAAACCGTGAAGATACCCTGCTCGAACACGTGGATGCCTTCGAAAATTACATTGTCCTCCATGAAAGAAAAGGCGGACTCAAGCAACTCAGAATCAGCAAACCAGACGGTCACAGCGAGGTGCGCCACGTTTCGTTCCCCGACCCCACCTACGAGGTCATCGTTGATGTCAACCCCGAATTCCACACGAATCTGTTACGCCTGCGCTATTCCTCACTGACCACCCCCTTCTCCACAGTAGATTTTCACATGGACAGCGGCGAATGGGAATTAAAAAAGGAATACCAGGTTCCAGGTGGATACGACAAATCACAATACGCCGTGGAATATATCCACGCCACCGCAGCGGACGGACGCAAAATTCCGATTTCCCTGGCCTACAAAAAGGGATTGAAAAAAGACGGTCAGAATCCAACTCTCCTGTATGGATACGGCGCCTATGGCGCATCCAGCGATGCGGCTTTCAATCTCAGCCTGTTCAGTCTGCTCGACCGTGGATTTGTCTTCGCAATTGCCCACGTACGTGGCGGTTCCGAAATGGGACGCTCCTGGTACGACGAAGGCAGGCTGTTCAACAAAAAGAATTCGTTCACTGATTTCATCGCCTGTGCCGAGCATTTGATCCAGGAAGGATTTACTTCCCCCGAAAAACTTGCCGGCACGGGCGGCTCTGCGGGTGGGCTTTTGGTCGGCGCAAGCATGGTCATGCGGCCAGACCTTTTCAAGGCGGTGGTTTGCAAGGTCCCATTCGTGGATGTGATCACCAGCATGAGCGACCCAAGCATCCCGTTGACCACGCTCGAATACGACCAATGGGGAAACCCTGATAACAAAGATGAGTATGACTACATGCTGTCCTACTCTCCATACGACAATCTTCGGGAAGTGGAATATCCGCACCTGCTGTTGTCGACGGGCTTCAATGATCCACGCGTGGCATATTGGGAGCCCGCCAAATTCCTCGCACGGCTGCGAGATAAAAAAAATGACGATAACCTCGCCCTGCTCCAAACAAACTTCAGCGCAGGACACGCAGGTGCCAGTGGAAGATATGACTTCCTCAAGGAAAATGTTCTTGATTTCGCGTTCCTGATTGATCGTCTCACCTGAAACCACTTTATGGTTGAAAATTTCATTTAAACGTTCTATAATCTTTTTATCTTATTGGTAAAGGAGAAACCCATGGAACGTTTTATTATCGAATCGCCCCATCCGATTGAAAAATGCGATCAGGCCATTCAGGATCTTCACGCGGCAGGATATTTACATCAATTCGAATGGGGATGCAAAGACAATGAGCATACTGGCTGGGCCATCGTGGAAGCGGAAAGTTTGGAGCACGCCAAACAGATCGTCCCGTGGTATTTACGGGCACAGGCCAGAATCGTGCGGCTGGTCAAATTCGAAGTTGCGGACTCGGAACATCAAATTTCTAAATAAATAAAAACTCCCGAACATTCTCATGTTCGGGAGTTGATCTTTTACAAGCTATGCTGCAGGTTGGGCAGCTTTTGCCACTACATCTTCCAGCATCTTGGTCGTCAACGATTTGGGACGTTCGATCGGCATGCCGAGGGCACGAGCCCAGACATAGTTGGCAGTGACGCCAAGCGCGCGGCCGACACCGAATAACACAGTGTAGAAATCAAATTCACGCACACCATAGTAATACTGCAAGGTGCCGCTGATCGCATCTACATTCGGAGCGGGATTCTTCGCCTTGCCCTGCTCCTTGAGAACGGCAGGCACTACATCAAAGACGAGATCGGCGAGGCGCAATAATTCATCATCGGGGAAGCGCTTCTTGGCAAATTCCATCTGCGCCATGTAGCGTGGATCGGGCACGCGCAAGACCGCATGGCCGTAACCAGGGATGACATGACCGCCGTTGAGCGTATCCCAGGCGAATTTATACAGGTCATCGCGGGAGGGCACGCCGCCGAATTTCTTGTGTACTTCCAGCAACCAGCCGAGACACTCTTGATTGGCCAGACCATGCAAAGGTCCAGCAAGACCGTTGAGCGAGGCGGAGAAGGAAAGGTACGGGTCGGAGAGAGCGGACCCGACGAGGTGCATCGTGTGGGCGGAGACATTCCCAGCTTCATGGTCGCTGTGCAAAATGAAATACAGACGGGCAAGTTCGGAATAACCCTTCTTGTCTGAGACCTTCATCATCTTGGAGAAATTCGCGCCGTAATCGAGTTTGGGGTTGTATTTTGGTTTGGAGGTCTCGCCGTAATATTTCATGCGATAAATATACGCGGCAATGACGGGGAGTTTCGCGGTCAGGTCGAGGCTGTCTTCGAGGGCGGCTTCCCAGTAGACATCCTTTTTCATGCTGTGATATTTTGCCGCGAAAGCCGATCCGTTCTGAAGCGCAAGGACCGCCTGCGAGAAGAGAGTCATCGGGTGAGTCTCTTTCGGCATGGTCTTGAGCATCTTGTACACATAGTCAGGGACGATGGCGCGCTTGGCCCATTCGGCTTCGACCTCGAGCGCCTGTTCCTTGGTCGGAACTTCGCCGATCATCAACAGATAATACAGGCCGCCCACCAAAGGCATTTTGCTGGCGCGCGCCTTGGGCAGGGCCTTCAGCAATTCAGGGATGGTCAATCCGCGGAAGATGATCCCATGCGCGGGGTCAACAAAAGAGACATCGGAAAGCAGGGACTTGATATCGCGCATCCCGCCCACGATCTGTCCGATGTTGACATGGTCGACGACCACTTCGGCATGTTCCTTGGCAAGAGACTTAATGCGCTCGCGCCATGCGGGCAGTTGAGCAGAGAGTTTTTCATGCAGAATCATTTGTTCCTCCAAAGGTAGGGTCACGGCGCTGCCATGACCCATCAAATTAGAATGTGACCAAACCCTTCAATGCTTCGTGCGTCTCCTTCACTGAAGCCGCAGATTTCTCGAACATGGCCTTTTCGTCGGCGTCGAATTTGTATTCAACGACTCTTTCCATGCCGCCTGCGCCAAGCACCACAGGCACGCCAAAGTACATGTCGTTCAAACCGTATTCACCCTGCATCATGGTGGCGCAGGGGACGATCAACTTCTTGTCTTTCAAAATAGCTTCGGCCATTTGTACGCAGGCCATCGAGGGAGCATAGTAAGCGGAACCTGTCTTGAGCAGATTCACGATCTCGCCGCCGCCCTTACGGGTGCGATTGACAATGGCTTCGAGTTTGTCGGCGGGCAGATATTCCTTCAAAGGAATACCAGCGATGTTGGAGTGACGTGTCAGGGGAACCATTTCATCGCCGTGGCCGCCCAGCACGTAGCAGTTGATATTCTCCACACTCACACCAGTTTCCATGGCAACGAAGGCGCGCATGCGGGCCGAATCCAAAATGCCAGCCTGTCCGATGACACGTTCACGCGGCAGTTTAGTCATCTTCATGGTCAAGTAGGCCATGGTGTCGAGCGGATTGGTCAGAACGATGAAGATGGCATTCGGGGAGTGCTTGAGGGTCTCCATGGCAGCCTTGCCGACGATATCAGCATTGGTCTTCAGGAGGTCATCGCGGCTCATGCCAGGCTTGCGGGCAATGCCAGCCGTGATGATGATGATGTCTGAATTCTTTGTATCGGCGTAATCGTTCGTTCCGATCACGTGCGTGTCCTTACCAATGATCGGCATGGCCTCCAGCATGTCGAGGCTCTTGCCCTGCGGCATTCCCTCCACCACGTCCAACAAAACGACATCGGCAAGTTCGCGTTCGGCGAGCCAATGCGCGGCGGTTGCGCCCGTATTGCCTGCGCCGATAATTGAGATTTTCTTCATGTGTTCCTCCAATGGGATTTGGTCGGCAGAAAACGCCGCTATTTTTCACTAATTCTATCCGAAAGTATCACAGGCCAAAAGTACAAAATGTCACATTTTTTACGCACAAAAAAGACCCGCTTACACGAGTCTTTTTTGGGGAAACATCTGAACAGTAGGATTCTGCCCCTTGAACAGGACCAGACTTCCCGTCAGATGAGATACGCGATTTTCATCGCCTCATCCTTAACCGTGAACTGTTTCCTTTTCCTCAAGGAATTTCGTCGCCTGAATAGCGGCGGCGGCACCCATGCCTGCAGAGGTGATCACCTGTCTGAAATGTGGGTCGGCGATCTCACCCGCTGCGTATACGCCCTCGACACTGGTTTCCATCTTGTCGTTGACGAGGACATAACCGAGGTCGCTCATTTCGAGCTGACCTTTGAACATTTGCGAGTTCGGCGTGTGACCAATGAAAATGAACAGGCCGTCGGTCTCAAAAGTGGATTCTTGGCCCGTCTTGACGTTCTTCAACTTCAGGGCGGTGAGCTTATCCGTGCCGACTACTTCGGTGACGACGGTATCCAAAATGAAGTTCATCTTGGGGTGTTCTTTGGCGCGGTTCTGCAAAATTGCGCCCGCGCGGAATTCCTCGCGGCGGTGAATGAGCGTGACCGATGAAGCGTAGCGGGTGATGAAGAGCGCCTCTTCAAAGGCGCTATCGCCGCCGCCAACGATGACGACTCTTTTATCTTTGAAGAACCAGCCATCACAGGTGGCGCAGTAGGAAACGCCGCGGCCGGTCAACTCCACTTCGCCTGGAATTTCCAAATGATTCGGGTTCGCGCCTGTGGTGACAATGAGGGTTTCGGCTTTGTAATCACCGTCATCGGTTTTTACTGTGAAGGGACGCTGAGAGAGATCCACCTCATGCGCCATGTTGAATTCAACCTTTGCACCGAAATTCTCAGCCTGTTTTTGGAACAACTCACCCAACTGCGCTCCCCCGACCCCCTCAGGAAAGCCAGGGTAGTTTTCGATGGTATGTGTCAGTGCGGCCTGGCCGCCCAACTGCATCCCCGTCAGAACGATCGGTTCCAGCTCTGCGCGTGCCGCATACAGCGCCGCAGACAGCCCCGCCGGACCCGAACCCAATACCAATACCTTTACGTGTTTCTCAGTCATTTTCTGTTTTCCTATCCTAAGGTGATTTTCACCTGAAATTTGTTATCAACCGTATACAAGACGACCCTTTCAGGCCTGCTATTACCGACCTGCATTTTATCAGATGCGCGCCCCAGCGAAAAGTTGCAGAACTATAAGCAATAAAGTGCGCTGCGCATCCAGTTAATATTTCTCCTACACAGCCTCCACAATCTCTCACCCACCCATCCATAATTCCTCCACAATGGATTGATACATTTGGGGCGTAAGAACAAACCAAATCAATTCATTTTATAAGAGGTAAAAATGAAAAAAGGTCCATTTATTCTGTTTCGTGTCCTTGGCATGTTGATCATGCTGGGACTCATCGTCGGCGCAGGTGCATTCGCTTATAAAGCTGGCATGGCGCAGGGAATTTCGCAGGCTCCGGCCGTGGCAACGGCCATTGCTCAAGCCGCTGAAAATGGTCAGGCTGCCCCGCCCATGGTGTACAGTCACGGCTTCGCTCCTTATGGCTACGGCCTGCACGGGCACGGCCACTTCGGCTTCTTCCCGTTCGGCGCGATATGCGGCTCCATCTTCTTCCTTTTCATCTTCTTCGGTTTCATGAAGATGATGTTCTTCGGCAGAATGCGCCGCGGCTGGGGTCATCATGGCCACCGCGGTCCATGGGGCAAGGATTGGGAAGGCGGTGCTCCGTCCATGTTCAATGAATGGCACAAGCGCGCCCACGGCGAAACCCCTACTGAAGGCGAAAAGCCCGCTGAAGACAAACAGAGCGAGTAAAGGTCAGTGGGCAGCAAAAAGTAGTCAGTATAGAAAGAGGAAAGAAGAAAGAACAGCCATCTTCTTTCCTCTTTCTATTTTTTCATCCATACTTCCACATTCTCTCACCAAGACCTACACATTATCTCCACAAAGCATTGATATATTCCGTGCATACACAAACCCAACGGAGGCACAACCATGAACCGAAACGAGATTCTGATCGAAGCCGATGAGTTATTGAAGAAATTCGGCGACCCAAACATCCGCATTTTCGATGCGACCATCACAGATGACGGCTACTTACAGGGGCATATCCCCGGGGCGGCGTTCTTCGAGCACGAGGATTTCTCCGCGCCCGAAAGCCAGAACCGTTACACCAATATCCTCCCCGCAGACAAACTCGCCGAGCAGATCGGCGCGTTGGGTATTTCCAATGAAACGGAAGTGATCGTCTATGCCTGCGGAATGCTGCCCTATGCGGTGAGAGCGTGGTGGCTCCTGCGTTACGCGGGACATGATAAAGTCCGCATCCTCAATGGTGGTCTCTCTGCGTGGAAGCAGGCAGGCGGACAGATCGAGGATGAAGCGCGTCAATATCCGCCCGCGATATTCCAGCCGCAACTCCGAGAGTGGATGTACGCCAACAAGGAAGAAGTCATCGAAGCGCTCAAATCTTCCGAGGTCGCAGTTGTCAACGTCATGCCGCGTGAAAGTTACGATGGTCGTCATATCAAAGGCTCGATCTCCCTCTCCAGCATGAATTTGATGCAGCAGCTGGACGCCTTTCTGCCCGATGACCAAATCGCCACACACCTGCAGGAAGTGACTCACAACAAGCGCATTATCACCTACTGCGGCGGAGGGATTGCAGCAGCGGTCAACGCCACGGCCCATCTGATGACAGGCTACGAAAACGTGGCAGTCTATCACGGTTCAATGTTTGAATGGCTCGCAGAAGACTTGCCCACCGTCGGCACAGGCAAATGGGAAATCTGGAAAAAATAACCCACAACCTGCAACTTGTAACTTTGATATACTCCCCCCATGCCAGAACTCATCCTCGTTGTAGATGATGAACCCAAGATCGTCCGCATTGCGCGGGATTATCTTGAAAAGAACGGCTACCGCGTCCTCACAGCAGGCGACGGTCAGTCCGCATTGGCAACGGCCCGTCGCGAAAAACCAGACCTCATCGTCCTCGACCTCATGCTCCCCAATATGGATGGGCGTGAGGTCTGCAAAATCTTACGCCGCGAAAGCGCTGTGCCCATCATCATGCTCACCGCCCTTGCCGAAGAAGTCGACCAGGTGACTGGCCTTGAGATCGGTGCGGACGATTACATCACCAAGCCGTTCTCGCCGCGTGCGCTCGTCGCCCGTGTGCGCGCCCTGCTTCGCCGCTCCAAAGGCGAGGTCAAACCGCCAGCCATGATTCGCATTGGCGGCCTTGAAATCGACGCAGAGAAATATTCCGTCACCTTTAATGGCGCACCCGTAAAACTTACACCAAACGAATTCAAACTGCTTTTCATCCTTGCGAGTCGGCCAGGTCAGACACTCACCCGTGAGCAATTGCTCGAAGACCTGCACGGGGCCGCCTCCAGCATCGATCGCAGCGTGGATTCACACATCAAAAATCTCCGCAAAAAACTTGAAGCCGAATCAAACAGCCCATCCATTGAAACAGTCTACGGCGTTGGCTATCGCTTTATTGAAAGTTAAATCAGCCTTCGACCCATTATCATGTCTGATCATCACGAAGCCCATCCAAATCCACCGCATCGCTTTCAACGCCGCTGGAGCAGCAGCCGTCGTCGCTTTTTTCCATTTGCGATTTTCTTTTTCTTCTTCATACTGCTTTTTATAGGCGGTACTGCCGCAATTCTTTATTTGATCTTTTCAGAATATTCAGGGGTCAGGAATATTTGGCTGCTCTTGTGCGGCGCTCCGTTTGTGGTGATCTTCCTTTTGATTGTCACCATTTTCAGTTTATATACCCGCTTTGGCAAACCCCTTGGCGAGATATTCAACGCCATCGACGCCGTTGCTGAAGGCAATCTCTCTGTGCGCGTGCCTGAAGATAATTCACCACAGTTTCAAGAGTTGATCAAACGTTTCAATAAAATGGTCAGCGAATTGGAACGCGCCGACCAGCAGCGCCGCAATCTGACCTCAGACATTGCCCACGAACTCCGCACGCCGTTACACATCATTCAGGGAAATCTCGAAGGCATTGTTGACGGCGTGTATGAACCCACAACCGAACACATCAACAACACGCTGGATGAAACCAAACTGCTCGCCCGCCTTGTGAACGACTTGCAGACCCTCTCACTTGCCGAAGCGGGACAACTTCCGCTTCACCCCACCCGCTTCCTGCTCGCTGACCTGATGCATGATCTCACCGCAAGCTTTTCCGCCCAAGCCACCTCCCTCGGCATTGACCTGACCGCAGGTGTCACCAGTCCAAACCAGGAAATCACCGCTGACTATGACAGACTCAACCAGGTGCTGTCCAATCTCATTTCCAACGCCCTCCGTCACACACCCAAAGGGGGGACAATTTCTCTCAAAACAGAATCAGGCGTCGGTGAAGCGAGAAGCGTGCGGATCACGGTCAAAGATTCGGGCGAGGGAATTGCATCCGAAGATATTCCCTTCATCTTTGACCGATTCTGGCGCGGCGACAAATCGCGCACGGGCCGAGTTCACAGCGGGCTGGGGCTGGCCATTGCAAAACAAATCGTCCTCGCACACGGCGGGACGATTGAAGCCGAAAGCGATATCGGCAAAGGAACAACATTTACGATCGAATTACCAACAGGTCACGCTTGAGGCGTGACCTGTTTTTTTATTTCACAGCTTTATCTGTAATTTCCAGAGCCTTGTCTAAAATATCCATGCCTTCTTTCAATTCTTCCTCGGTAATAATGAGCGGCGGAATAATCAATACGGTATGCCAGTGTGTGTACAAGAACAACCCATGATCGGCGCAATATTTTCTCAACGCGACCATCTCAGGGGATGACCCATTCCACGGAGCCATCGGCTCTTTGGTGCTGCGGTCTTTCACCAACTCAAGAATTCCAAACAAACCGATATTGCGAACCTCACCCACAGATGGATGCGCCTCGCCGAGATCGGTAAGCATCCGACGCAGGGATGCGCCCATTGCCGCAGCATGCTCGACGATTCTGTCCTGTTTCATCACTTCGATGTTGGCAACCGCCGCCGCCAGCGAAATGGGATGCGAGGTGTAGGTCAGTCCGCTTTCGAAGGCATGTTCGTTGAAGGCCGCCGCAATCTCGGGTTTCATCGCCACTGCACCAAGCGGCGCATAAGCGGACGTGAGCCCCTTTGCCATTGTCATGATGTCGGGAACGACATCCCAGTGCTCGATGGCAAACATTTTGCCTGTGCGGCCAAATCCGCTCATGACTTCGTCGCAGATCATCACGATGCCGTACTTATCGCACAAGGCACGGACACCCTGCATGTACCCATTCGGCGGAATGATGATTCCATTCGTACCTGTCACCGATTCCATCAAAATAGCGGCGATGGATTCTGGACCTTCGTAGAGGATGATCTCTTCGAGATGGTTGAGATAATCGCGGGTAAATTCTTCTTCCGAAATGTTCGGATTGGTGCGATGGAAAGTGGAACGATAGCGATACGGATCAAGGAAATGCACCACGCCCGTCATCAGATTCGGCTCCCAAGCCACGCGGCGCGGGTCGCCTGTCGCGGCCATCGCACCCGCAGATGCGCCATGATACGAACGATAGCGGGTGAGAATTTTGTGGCGCTTTGTATATCCGCGCGCGAGTTTGATCGCGTTCTCATTTGCATCCGCGCCGCCGAGGGTGAAAAGCACCTTGCTCAACGCGCCATTGGGAGTGATCTCCGCCACGGCCTTGCTCGCTAATGCGCGGACCTTCGTGGTCATACCGGGTGCGGCATAGGGCAATTCCGCAGCCTGCTCCTGCATGGCCTTGATGACGCGCTCGTTGCCATGGCCGATGTTCACGCACATGGTCATGGAGTTAAAGTCGAGATACTTTTTATCATCCACATCCCAGAAATACACACCTTTGGCTTTTTTGATGGCAATGGGATTTACTTTGGCTTGCGCAGACCACGTCCAGAAGACATGCTCTTTCGAGAGAGGGAGAATTTCATTATCGGGGAGATCAAACATGGAAACCTCATTTGGATTTTCGATTTTCTATTGCAAACGAATCGTAACACAAAACCCCATGCCATTACCAAAAACACCAGGGCGGAAAATATTTCAGTAGCTTCATACACAATTCTTACGGATCATAACTTGACAGGCGTGCAGCGGCTTGATATTATAAACTTACCGAGCGGTCAGTAAGCAAAAATTCCGCGAATATTTCAGGAGATAAAATGAACGATAAAACCCGCAACAAAATACTGCTTGTACTCTTCCTGGGCGTTTTGATGGGCGCACTTGATATTGCAATCGTGGCGCCTGCCCTGCCTTCCATTCAAAATTTTTTCGGCATTGGAGACCGTGCACTTACATGGACGTTCACGATTTATGTTTTATTCAATTTGATCGGCACGCCATTGATGGCGAAACTCTCTGATACCTTTGGCCGCCGATCCATTTATATTCTAGATGTAATACTCTTCGCCATTGGATCGCTGATCGTCTCCCTCTCACCCTCAAACCTGTTTGCTGTGCTACTGGCTGGGCGCGCCCTTCAAGGATTCGGCGCGGGCGGGATTTTCCCGGTAGCCAGTGCGGTAATCGGCGATACATTCCCGCCCGAGAAACGCGGCGGCGCTTTGGGGCTGATCGGCGCGGTCTTTGGTCTGGCTTTCCTGGTTGGCCCCATCCTGGGCGGCATTATCCTGACGATTACTAGCTGGCAATGGCTATTTCTCATCAATCTGCCCATCGCTTTGATCGTCATCGTCATGGGCTGGCAATTACTCCCAACCACTCATTCAACATCCAATCGCCCATTCGATCTGAGTGGAATGCTGGTATTGGGCGCAATGCTGGCATCCACCACCTATGGACTCAATCAAATTGACACACAAAATTTCTTCGGAAGCCTGGCTTCGCTAAATGTATGGCCGTTCCTGTTGATCGGAATCATCCTGCTGTTTGTATTTCCTAAAATCGAAAAGAAGGCGGATGATCCCATCTTGAATCTTGATCTCTTCAAAAGTCGTCAGACCGTGCTTGCCAGTATGCTATCAGCTGGTGCAGGGCTGGGAGAATCGGGCATGGTTTTCATCCCGGCGCTTGCAGTAGCCTCCATGCCGATGATCATCAATGCACATAACGCCAGTTACCTGATGATGCCAGTCGTGCTTGCAATGGCAGTCGGCTCTCCACTGGTAGGCCGCCTGCTGGATAAATTTGGTTCCAAGGTGATGGTATTCTCCGGAACCTTGTTGCTTGCAATTGGCATGGGAATGTTAAGCAGCAATCTGACGAGCATGTTATGGGGCTTCATTACGTCAGCGGCCGTAGTCGGGCTGGGACTTTCCACTCTGTTGGGTGCGCCGATGCGCTACATCATGCTCAATGAAGCTTCGGCAGCCGAGCGCACATCCGCGCAGGGACTGATCGCACTGTTTACAAGTGTCGGCCAATTGACCAGCAGTGCGCTGGTCGGTGCAGTGGCGGCATCCATGGGCGGCGGTGTAAAAGGATATGGCGCCGCTTATATGGTTATCGGTGTTATTGCCGGGTTTATGGTTTTGCTCACGTTGGGGTTGAAAAACCGTCAACAAGAACAAAGCATGCTCAAAAGTAATCAGGCTATTACCGCCGCCGAATAGGTTAACTAACCTCTACGGCCTTTTTGAAAGATAAGGTTGTAGAGGTTACAATCAGCCCATGACAATTTCTGAAACCGGTGTGCGCGAAGAAATTCTGGCAGTTGCCATGCGAATGTTTATTCAACAGGGCTATCATGGGCTGGCGATGCGCCAAATCTCAGAGGCGGTTGGGGTTTCGAAGGCTGCGCTCTATTATTACTTCAAGGATAAAGAGGAGCTTTTCCTTGCCATCCTGAATAGCTACCTGAATGACATGGAGTCATCCATTGATGCCATTCGCGCAAAATCGGGATCGAGTGCAGATCAGATCACTCAATTTGTTGAGTCTGTGTTGAGGCAACCTGCCGAGCAACGCGCCCTCACACGCCTCGCCAGCCAGGAAATGGGACAACTAAGTGCAGCCTCACGTAAAAAATTCGACAAACTCTATCACGAAAAATTCATCGGAAAATTGACCGCTATTTTGCAGGAAGGCATGGATCGCGGGGAGTTTCAATCCCTCAACGCTGAAATTGCAACCTGGTCTTTATTGGGAATCATGTATCCTTATTTTTATCCCGCCCACAGTGGAGAAAAACCAATTCCTGCTGGAACAATTCAGGAAATTGTCAGCATTTATCTAAACGGTGTGAAAAAATAATCAGGCATGGAACGATCAACGACCAATTTCCCCCACAGCCGACTAGTGATAATCGGCACCACGTCGTCGGGCAAATCCACGCTGGCAAAGGCTCTTGCAGAGAAAATCAGCGCAGAGACTATTGACCTTGATTATCTGCACTGGGAACCCAACTGGGCGGAAGCGCCCGATGAAGTCTTCCGTGAGCGTGTTGAAAATGCGATTAGCGCCAGGGCATGGGTGGTGGCAGGGAATTATCACGTCGTGCGCGATATTGTCTGGGCGAAGGCGCAAGCCATCATCTGGCTGGATTATCCCTTTCATATCGTTTTCTGGCGATTGCTTACCCGCACGATTCGCCGTGTAGTGATGAAAGAAAAATTGTTTTCAGATAACGTGGAAGATTTCTGGACGCAGGCGAAAATCTGGTCGCAAGATTCGCTTTTCAATTGGCTGTTCAAAACCTACTGGCGCAGGAAACGCGAATACCCCGTTTTGTTCGTACAACCCCAAAATGCCCATCTAACGATCATCCATTTCAAACATCCGCGGGAAGCCGAGCGCTGGCTGGCTTCCATTTCAAAGTAGACGCTTCGACTTCGCTCAGGGCGAGGTTATTTTCTCAACCAATTGACCAATTGTCCCAGCCCGATCAATATCACGACCACCAGCAATGCACCCCACTCGATCGTAAATTTCACCCGCAGAATCATCGTGATCGAAGCAATCACCATACCGCCCAGCGCCAGCAAACTGATACGCGCCAAATGGCGGCGCTCCATTCCGCGCGCATTATCATCGGCGGCCACAAAGCGCATGCGCTCGCGGAAATCGGTCAGGTCCCAGGCGACGAGCGCGAAAATCGCACCAGAGAACATCCAACCCGGTGTGAGTCCAAACCACAGACCTGCAGCCGATAGAAAAACCGCAAGAGCCAGCCCAACCGAAGAAACCCACTTCCAACCTATTCGCTGCGCCACCAGCCACGCCACACCAAACGCCAGGATCCAACGCCCGAAATCGTTCAAGCCCGCTTCGAAAAACACCCAGGCCAGCGACCCAGCACTTAATATGATACTCGCTACAAGAACAAACCCCGTCACGACGACCTCCTGAAAACGGAACGATGAGGCCGCGTCAAAAACGGACCAATGGCCTGATCCAGCGGAATGGACACATCCCACCCGACGACTTGAATCCCCGCCCGTTCCAGGCGGCGCAACAGCAAATTACGCTCCATACGAATGATGCGCTCGGCCAACTCCACTTTAGGCAAATCAGATAAAAGACCGCGCTCAAACCTCGCAGGGTCTGGACTGATAACCATCACTTGATATCCGCGGCCTCGCAATTGGATCAAAACATCGAGGTCATCGTTCACCAGGGAACTAACCAGCACGATCTGCGATTCGGGCGGAAACATATGTGGAGATAAATGTTGTAAACCTGAAAAGACGGAACTCACACCCACTTCTGCCCCAGCCAACGCGCGCATGATCCGCTCGCGTTGAATCTTTCCATATCCGGGCATGGTCCAGCCGAGATACGACCCATAGACCAGCAAGCCAACGCGGTTGCCCTGCGCAAGAAATGCATCCGCAAGGCCAGCAGCAGCGGCAACCGAATATTCAAACAACGATTGATCCAAATGGAAGACGTTGGCACTGGCGCGCGCGTCCAATACAACGCCCACGTCGGCCACACGTTCCTGTTGATATTCATTCGAGAACAAACTACCGGGATGCCGCGCGCTGGCACGCCAATTGATCGTACGCGGCGAATCGCCCGATTGATATTCGCGCACGCCAAAAAATTCCGTCCCAGTGCCGCCGATGCGTCCGGGAATCGTCCCTGCATATACACGGGTCCGCAATGGATGAATGGCAACTGTTTTTAATTTTTTCACACCGGGAAAAATGATCAATTGCTGGCTGGCATGGATGGTTTGCTCGCGGCGGATCAACCCAAGCGGCTCGGTAGCCGTGACGTGGATCTGGTCAAAATTATAAAAGCCGCGTGAACCTGCGACAGTATATTTAAGGGTGCAGGAACTGTTCTTCGCGAGCCTCAGCAGGTGTCGGGGCGACCCGCTGCGCAACGTCAGGCGCGGAGAGATCTTGTCATCCAACAAAAGCTCCTCGATATCCGCTCCGTTGTTGACGACCGTTAAAGTCACAACGACTTCTGCATCGGATGAAGCGCGGTCGGAGGAAAGCGTTCGCCGTATTTGAATATTCAGATCTTCGGGCGCATTCCAAAACCCATATAAGAGAAAAAGCATGAAGGGAATCGCAAGCGCAATAAAACTGCCTTGCAAGGCGATCAAGCCCACAAGCAGCAATCCGTAAACAAGCGCAGAAAGCAGAACGTAGCGATACAAGTTATTTAATGACGGGCACGGGGGTATGGCTCAACACATCACGAATGACATCGCCGTTGACCTGCTGCGACATCCAATATTCGGGTTGAAGCAACAAGCGATGACTCAACACAGGCACTGCAAAGCGTTTGATATCATCGGGCAAAATGAAATCACGGCCAGCCAGCACTGCGCTGGCGCGTGCCATCTTGAGAAAAGCCAGTGATCCGCGCGGGCTTGCGCCAACCGCAACGCGACGGTCGGTACGCGTGGCATGCACCAGCGCAGAGATATATCCTTCGAGATCGGAATCCACATGCACCGATTCGAGCGCGGCACGCATTTCGAGAAGCTGCTTCGGCTTGATGACCTGCTTGAGCGTAAGTTCGTCCTGTTTGCGTTCGCGGCGGCGTTTGAGAATTTCCCTTTCCTCCGCGAGATCAGGGTACCCCACCGTAAGCTTCAACATAAAACGATCCAACTGCGCTTCGGGCAGCGGGAAAGTACCTTCGTATTCAATTGGGTTTTGCGTGGCCAGCACAATGAACGGGTCGGGCAATTTCATACTCTCGCCTTCCATCGTCACCTGACCTTCCTGCATGGCTTCCAATAAAGCGGATTGTGTCTTGGGCGAGGCGCGATTAATTTCATCGGCAAGCAGGATGTTGGTAAAGACGGGTCCCTGACGCAACTCGAATTTGTTCTTGGTCCGATTGAAAATATAGCCACCGGTAATATCGCCGGGCAAAAGATCGGGCGTAAATTGAATACGTTTGAAATCCAAACCAAGCGCAGACGCAAAACTGCGCGCGATCAGGGTTTTGCCAAGGCCGGGATAATCTTCGAGCAAAACATGGCCGCCCGCCAAAACGGAAGCCATGATCATTTCAAGCAGACCGCGCTTGCCGACAATGGCCCGCTCCACTTCAGAAATTATTTGTTTACTAAGTTCAGATGCTTTTACGATTTCTGTCACGATTCATCTCCATCTCGTTCTCAAGATAGTCAATTGCTTTTTGCGGGTCGAGATCCAGCGGCGTTGGGTTGGAATCACCCCACCAGTATGAATTCGGGTAATCAGCGAATGAGCCGTTCAGCCCGGTTTCCAGGTAGGCATCCACTTCAACGGGCGGCTCCCAATCCCTGCCGCGCAGTCTTGAATATCCCTTATATACGCGGCCTTCGCGCTGGTCGAGCATTTCGCGTGCCAGTCTGCCCAGGCGATTCGCGATCATCCACTTGTAATACACACCGCGTGTCGGTTTGTTAAGTAATATGGAAAGGCTTTCCACCGGCCCAACCGAAGTGTTCGGAATTTTCTTTTCAACTATAGGGAAGAAATTAATGATGGGAACCAATTTCAGGGATGAAATGAAAACCAATACAACCAGCAAGACCCACAAGATCAATTGCGGCACGGCATGATAATACAAACCAAACAACCACCAAAGATAGGCCAGCGGAACAAAAACGGTCTGATAGATCACGTCCTGCAGCATAAACGAAACGACAATTGCCGCAACGATCAACAGGACAAGCAGCCAGCGGCGATGTTTCACTACGCAGCCTCTCCGCAATAGCGCAGGATGGATTTCAGGCAATCGGAGGCTTCATCGATCTCACGCGGACCTGAGACATGCCCACCATAGCGAACGGATTCAAACAAACCAGTCAAACGGGAGATGGGTTCACGCGGAATGCCTGCACCTTCAAGATATGAAGCAAACTCAGCCGGGGTCATGGCGTATTGGCGGTGCAAGCCGCGCTTCATCCCCACCACATTACTCATGCGTACGTAACATTGAATAATAGTGTCGTTCGAATTTGAACCTGATGCGAGATCGTTCAGGGAAGCGCGTGCAATAGCCGCAATCTCCGCAAGCGGTTTTCTTTTTGAGATCAGTTCCTTTTGCCTTGCCCACCAGCGGCTGATAAGCCAAAACAAAAAAGCCATCAACGCGACAAATGCCATGGTCAACAAAAAGGATGTGGCAGAGGATACCTGCGGCGGCTCGAAGACGGGCGGAGGAATATCCTCCACCTGCCCGGAAGATTGCCCCATCTGACCAAATTGCAAAAGCCCGGCGAGGATATCCGGCTTGACCTTCAACAGGTAATAAACCATAATCACAGATGCAAGCAGCCGCAAGAGCATCAAAAAAAGTTTTTTACGTAATTCAGGGGAAAGAAACAAGGCAAGCAGTGAAAGAAAGAGAAAGATCGTCCCGAAAAAGACGAGTTGTTTCCACAGAGGAATCTGCCCCGAATCAACCAGTGCTTCCTTGAGACCGGAGAGGTCGATGCTAATGCGTTCACTCTCCGAACTGCCAATCGGCTGGGCAGGCAAAAAGTCAGCATTTCGCAACGCGCCAGCCAGCAGAACCAGTGAGATCAGCGCAAAAAATGCCAGGGCCATTCCCCAGCGTCTGTCTTCAAATCGCTTTTGCATTGTGGTTTAATTCTACCATCCGAAAGTCACACCCACGACCATACTTCAGAACTGTTTATGGAAAATTCCTGTTCAGCCCCGCTTCATCCTCAGGCCATCGATGGCCTGAGATTATTCAATCAAAGAAAGTACTTCGAAGCTCACGAAGCTTTGGAGGATGCCTGGCGTGACGAAACAGGACCCATCCGCGAGTTGTATCGCGGCATTCTTCAGGTTGCTGTGGCGTACCTGCATATCACCCGTGGAAATTACGACGGAGCGGTCAAGGTCCACGGGCGGAGTTTGAAATGGCTACAAGATTGGCCCGATGTTTGCCGGGGAATCGAAGTTGGAAAATTCAAAAGAGACGTTGAGGGTGTAATGAATATCGTTTTCACGCTGGGCAGGGATAAGATACAAGAGTTCAACCCGTCACTTTTTCACAAGATCGAGTGGAATGAGAAGAGAATTTGGATCTGTGACCGCTGTGGAACCGAGATGCATGAAAAGAACTGCAAGGTCAGCTGTCCCAACTGCGGAAATCGATTTGATTGCTCAGACCTGAATATTTATTTTGATTGACCTTCCCCATCTATCTACAAAACCCATGGAGAATAGAACAGATGAAACGACTTACTTTACACGGCTAAGTCGTTCGGCGAGGTCACGCAATTGTATGGGGCTGATCGGCTTCAACAGGACGATATCGGCCTTATCCTGTAATTCCTTAGCCTGATGAGTGCTCGCCGTCGCCAAAATGACCTTCACCGAATCGAAACGGGCATTGGCGCGGATCGTTTCCAGTATTTCAGCGCCGGAAGCACCGGGCAGGTTGATATCCAGGACAACCAGGTCAGGGACAATTTCGGTGAGTCGTTCGAGTGCCTGAGTGCCATCTGAAATGGTCTCAACTTCGAAGGACTCGAACAGGGTAAGCGTGAATATCTGATTGAGCTGCGGGTCGTCTTCAACGACAAGGGCGAGGGGTTTGGGCATACGATTATCCTTTCACTGATTCGGCAAGCTTCAAGAGGCTTGCAACACTAACGGGTTTGATGAGGACATGTTCGGCTCTTCCAGTAAAGGTCTTGGCCATATACAAGTCGGCGGTAACGATGGCGACAACCGTGTTCGAATAACGAGCCCGGATCACTTCGAGGATGTCACCGCCAAATGCAAAGGGGAGATGAAGGTCGAGGATGACAAGAGCAGGTTCGGCCAGGTCCAGAAACGAGCGGTATTTGTCGCCATTCGTATCGAGGTCGACATCAAATCCAGCGTGCTGCAGTGCGGTTTGAAATATCACTCCGAGCTTGGGATCATCTTCAATGACAATGGCATAGGGTTGGTTTGGCATGGCGATTATTCTCCAGGGGCGTTGATCAACGGCAGGGTAATCGTAAAAACGCTGCCCCTGCCCAATTCACTTTGTAGGGATATCTGGCCGCCCATCAATTCGACCAATTGCTTGACGATGGCAAGCCCCAAACCTGAGCCGCGATTTTCGCGGGTGATGGCGTTACTCACTTGACGGAAAGGTTCGAAAATGTTTTCCTGTTCGTCCAAAGGAATGCCCACGCCGGTATCGCGGACTTCCACCGTCCAGAAGGCTGGAACGGGCGCCGAAATACGAACGCTGACTTCACCTTCATTCGTAAATTTGATCGCATTCCCAGCGAGGTTGATGATGACCTGTTGCAATCGCTTTTCATCGGCATATAATTCACCGGGCAGGTCTGTGGAAATCTCTGTATGGAATGCCAATCCTTTTTTGCCTGCCAAAACTGACATGGTCGTATCGATCTTTTCCAGCAGGGTTAAAGGATTGAAATATGTATTGTGCAGGCTGAGCGATTTTGATTCGATCTGCGCCTGATCGAGCAAATCGTTGACTGTGTTCGTCAGGAAGTGTGTGCTTTCAACAATATTGTGAAGTGCCGTTTGCTGGGCTGGATTCAACGGACCGAATGCCTCATACTGAAGCAATTCGGTGTACCCAAGAATTCCACCCAGTGGGGTGCGAAGCTCGTGACTGACTCTTGATACAAGTTGACTCTTGAAACGGCTGGCTTCCAAAGCTTGATCACGGGATAGCGCGAGAGCTTCCTGCGCCTGCTTAAGCTGCGTGATATTGCGGGCCACAGCCTGGAAACCGATGACTTGGTCGCCGTCCATGATGAGTTGCACATTTTGACCGACCCACACAACCTCCCCATCCATGGTCACCGCGGGAAATTCATAATAGGTGCTCTGTGTCTTACTGAGATATTGATGATCGTAGACCCGCTTCAATTTATTTCGGAATTCAGGCGTGGTCAGGTCAAGATAATTTTTTCCAACCACATCGCGTTCATTCGTAAAGCCCATCAATTTCAATGCAGACGGGTTGGCATAGGTGAAATTCCCGTTCATATCGGCGCGATAAATGATATCGCTGGCGTTTTCCACGATCTGACGGAAACGCACTTCGCTTTCCAGGAGCAATATCTCGGCTTGTTTGCGCCGCAAAAGACCGGCAATCGCATCCGCCGCTGAACGCAGGAAGATCAGGTCATCATCCTCTTTTTGATACCCATGCGGAAGATAAAGCACAATAACACCCAATGTACTTTCACCCTGCACAATGGGAATGTTGTAATGTCCATGTTCTTCAATGCCGTCATAGCGAATTTCGTGGCGATCATCCAGACAATCGGAAAACTGAATCTCGCGGCTCAAGGCGGCACGTCCGCACAGGCATTGTCCCAATGCAACTTTGGAACACAGGACTTGTAAATGAGGGGAGAGATTGCGATGGACACGCAGATCCAGCAGGTTGGTTTGATCGTTGAACAGGAAGATTCCGCCCTTGGGCGAGATCGTCAACCAGTCGATAGAGAGAATCTCATTCAAAATCGCGTCGAGAACTTCATCCATGGATCGATCCTCGAGGCTGATCTTTAACAAGGAATTGATCACCTGCTGTTGTTGATGTGATCTTTGGAGGGATGTCTGCGCACGCTCGCGTTCAGCGATCTCCTGCACAGCCGAGTCATACAAGTTCACATTGTCCAACACCAGCGCAACGAGGCGGGCAAACAAGATGCCCGTCTGGGTTTGTTCAGGGGTAAATGGATACTCTGCCTGATTACGCCCGAGAGCCAAAATACCCAGACAACGGTCTCCCGCAATAACAGGGAAGTCAGCTACTGCATGCAATGAAAATTCATTGTAGGTTTCACGACGGCCAGGCCAGGTGGAATAATCATCAAGCAGGACAGGCTGGAGCGTGTCAAACGCCTTCCAGGAAAGGATCGCTTGTTGACGATTGACGCGCTCGCCAAGAATTTCAAGATGATTATCAGTGGCAGCCCGCACCAGCAGGTCGTCACCATCCAGAAGCATCAATTCGCTAAATGGGGCATCCAGGAGGGCGGCGGAATGATTGACGATTGTCTTCAACAGGTCGCCCAAATTACGTCGATCTAAAAGGTCCAGGGTGACTTGATGCAAAATGGAAAGATAATCATTCTGCTTCTGCAGTTGTTCCTGCAACACTTTTTGCTCGGTGACATCCTGTTTGATCTCGATGAAATTGGTAATCTCGCCATCACGGCTTTGCACCGGGGCGATCGAAGCAGACTCCCAAAACACAGACCCATCCTTGCGATGATTGCGGAATTCTCCCTGCCATATGTGGCCTTCATTAACAGTAAGCCACCATTCATCCTGAGTGAAATCGGTGGGCGTCTCAACTCCCTGCATCAATGCGGCCGGGGATTTACCAATGGCCTCTTCCGGAGTGTAGCCGGTCACTTCCGTAAATTTCGGATTGACATATTCGATCACGCCAGTACGGTCCATGATGATGATGGTGTTACCACTTTGTTCCACCGCCCTTGAAAGCTTCCGCAACTGACTCTCAACCTCGCGGCGGGAAGTAATATCCTCTTTGATGGCAACGTAATTGACCACCTGATTATCCTGATCGAGCACAGGCGCAATCGTGGCAGATTCCCAATAATAGTGTGCCATCCTTGCGTTTATTATGGAACACGCCATCCCAAATGTGTCCGGAGCTGATCGTGCCCCACATCTTTTCATAGAACTCAGGTTTTTGCCTGCCCGATTTCAAAATGCGCGGGTTCTTACCAAGGACTTCCTCCAATGCATATCCGGAAACCTGTTCGAATTTCGGATTGGCGTATTGAATATTCCCATTCAGATCCGTGATGACAATGGAATTTCCGCTTTGCTCGATAATGCGGAAATACTGCCGCAGCTCGGTATTGCTTCTAAGAGCGCTATCACGCGCATCAGCAAGGTCCTGTGTGCGTTCCTCAACACGCCGCTCCAACAGGTCACGCTCCTGCTGCAAAAGGGTTAAAGCCTGTGATTCCATTTGCCAGGCTTTGTTCAGGCTTTCCATAAGAATAACAATGGAAGTGGAGAGCGCCATTGCGCTGGCTGAAAACACAAAGAGACTGGTCATCCCCATTTGAAAAGTGCGCGGAGCAAGGGTATCCACGGTTAGATTGAATGGAATAAAGTCCGCCCTGCCAATCAGAAAACCGATCACAGCAAGTGTCACAACACTGACCAACCCGGCCGTCCAACCACCTGCCCGCCCGGTCAGCAAAACGGAGGTAACGATCAACGTCATAAAAAAGATAAAACTTTCCGATGAATAACCGAAATTAAGAGTCTCTACAAACCCCAATATGTACACAAGAAACAGGAACATGGCCGCACGGTATCTAAAATTGACCTTACGGGATAGGCCTAGAAACCAGAGCAAACCAATGATCGCGCCATACGCAATGTTGACATTCGTCAGAGCCGTGGCGCGCATAAAAGGCGACGTAAGGATGTAGGCAAGCGTGCCCACCAATGCCGAGAGCCTGATGATGATGGTAAAGGAACGTTCACGGGCTTGATACCAGCCCGGATTGATATCGCTCGGAATTGGAAGATCAGCCCTGACAGGGGTCACGAAGAAATCGATCAACCATCCAAGGAATCTTTTCTGCTGGGGACGATTGGGCTGTGTAAACTGTTTCGAGGACGAACGGGATGCTGTCTCTCTGGCGGCTGAACCTGATTGGGAAACAAATGCATCATCCATCAAGCGCAGCATGACAACCCGCCCGATCAATTGATCCTGACGGTCACGCAGTGCCGAAAGGCGGACCTCGTAGCGGCGCTGCAACACACCATCGCCGACAGTGATCTCATCGGTAGTGTCGGTCACATTGCGGAATTTCTCAACCAGATGAGACCAGGGGCGCAAAATGTCCACCGCAAGCTGACCCACTGACTGAACCGCAGGGAAGCCGATCATCTCCGATGCGGCCCGGTTAATATCCACAACATAGCCGCGCGTGTCGATCACGATCATTCCGTCGCGCATACCTTCCACCACAAGGTCACGCGCCAGCGGAGTGATATCGATCAAATGAAAACCAAAGACCGCCCATGCCAGTGCGGCAACGGAAATCGTGAACGCAAAAGGCGTCAAATCCAAATAGGGAATGGGGCTATTGCCCGTGAGATAGAGCGCATTACCCAACCAGGGAGCAAGCACGGCGATCAGCAGGGAATAAGCCTGACTGCGATATAAACTTTGATTGCGGATCAACGTCCGCACCAGTAATATTGTGCCAATCAGCAAAATTGTATACGAATACGCAAAATGGACCCAGAACCACGCTCCGTACGTTACACCCAGTGCCGAAAAATCGCCCTGCCGGTTGATGTGGAATTCCTCCCAGATCAAGCCATGCCAATTGGTTGTTAATGCGAGCAAAACGGTAATTGCAGGCACAACTCCGAGGAGAAGCAATGTACGCTTTGTGATAACACGAGTTGGAGTGCTGTAATTGATCGAAAAGATCAGCCAGGCATAGGGCAAAAATGCAATGCCGAAATACTGTAGTCTTCCCCAAAACAGCTTGGTGGAAAGGTCCACCCCAACGATCTCCAGCACATACGCAATGATCCATTCGACAATCGCCAGTGACATGAAAAGCAATGCAGGTGCGCCGTTCGCAGCACGGCGATTCCAGACATACACGGCCACAAAGACCGAGATCAGCACAGCAATGATCAAGGGCAAAATATAGGGTGAGTATTCAAAATTCATGATCAATTCCTTGGGTTGGATGCAAACATCCTGCGATTGTGCACTTGATTCCTCACTTCAATCATTGCAATGTAATGGACGTTTATTTAATCTCGTGGATTATAAACGAGCAGGTGAATTTACGGTAAATCCGCCTGCTCCATGCTTAATTAATCGCATTCCCCATATTTTCAAATCAACCTCAACGCAAGGTGATGAGCGCCACCCCATCAAGCCACACACTTTGTGGAAGCGACGGTGACACCAGTTTCAACGACCCGCCCGTCACCAGAAAGATAAAACTATCGTCAATTTTGCTTTTCAGGAGAGTCACCGAGCCAAATCCGCTCACCGATACGGTCTGGATGGAATCCCCTGCACCCAGCCCGGACGCCTCCAAAATGGTGGTCAAGGATATTCCCGTGAGTTCCCTGCCAGCCGCAACAATCGTCTTTTCAGGCAGGCCGCTCAACTCCGCCAAGCTGAAGGCAGCCCGCCTGCCATCTGACAGGTCAACGAATAAAATCTCCGTGGTGTCTGGCATCTGAGTGGCATAGACGGGCGAGGAATAATATGGGTTCGCGGTTTCAGTTTGGGCGACAGCCGTTTGCTTGGCAAATTGCTCAATGATGTCCATCGGGTTGGTGTACGGCGTACCATCAATGTAGATCGGCTCAGGCGTAGAATCTGGCCTCGACGCCTCCATCTGGCAGGAGCAAACAAGGAAGATAAGTATCACAATCACGACCAGCAAGTTTCTTTTCTGTTTCATGGCTACCCCATTCTATGATTTGCGTTTTAACTCCGAAATGTTCATAACATAGCGGAATTGGTACCGATCCAGTACAACCCTGATGATCTCCGCCCCTTCCGGGGAAAGTTCTAGAAATTCGAAACCGATATTGAGATATTGGGGCGTATCTTCATCCTGCCGGCACCACGCTACACGGCTGGAAACAACCACACGTTGCGGCTTCTCATTCAATTCTTCATTGGGAAATTCGATGCCGATGGCAAGGCGTCTGCCCACCTCGAGCGCCGTTTCCCCGATCACCATCACACCCTGAGGGGTAAGGTCTCCGACATAACCGATCAATTTTTTATGAAGCAGATCATACACGAGCGTAAAGGCGATCAACTTCTTGCGAGATTCCTTCCGCTGATTTTGCATGGCGATCTCCTTTTCTTATATCAAAACGACTTCCACAATTTCACCCGCACTCAACCCAGTAGCATCGGGATGGATACGCAGAAGACCATCTGCCGAGGCAAGAGTAAAAATGAGGTTGGATTTTCCGAAGATAGGCTCGGCTTTGTAAGTAACCGTTGACGATTCGCGATTTACGATCAACTTTACCGGCCACCAATCTTCGCGACCCGCTTGAGATGGGAGGTTGACGGTGAGCATCGCCCGCACGCTCGCCCTCGGCTTCGGCAACATTCCCAGCAGCTTTTCAATGACAGGCACCACAAACAAATATCCATTCACCAATGCGCTGACAGGGTTGCCCGGCAGGCCGATCACCGCCTTTCCATCACATACACCTAAAATCGTTGGTTTGCCGGGGCGGGTGTTGATTCCATGCACCAGCACGCCAGGCTCCCCCAACTGGCGAATGACTTCGGCGGTCATATCTCTGGTGGATGCGGATGAACCTGCGGTGATGATGACCACGTCACATTCGGATAGCGCCTGCGCCGCCGCTTCTTTCAACGCTGAAAACTGGTCGGCGATAATCCCATATCTTTTGGTTGCGCCGCCAGCTTTTTCAACCAAGGCTCCCAGCGTGTACGAGTTGATATCACGCACCTGCCCGGGCCGCAGAGTTTGACTTGGCTCGATAACCTCGTCACCTGTTGAAATCAACCCAACACCAATTCTCTTGACTACACGCAAATACATAAACCCTAGGGCGGTCAGGCCGCCGATCTCGGCTGGGCGCAGAATCGTCCCTTTGGGAATGACAACCTGTCCTTGTGCCACGTCCTCGCCAATGTGGATGATATTCTCGCCATCTGCCACGGATTTGAAGATTTCAATTTCCTCCGCCCCATCAATATGTTGGGTATATTCCAGCATCACAACTGCGTCCGCGCCTTTGGGCAGCATACCGCCAGTGTGAATCAACGCACATTGCCCCGCGCCGATCTCAAAAGACGGCGAATCCCCCATCGGCACTTCGCCAATGAGATTGAGATATGCAGGCAGCGAGTCTGTCGCCCCGAAGGTATCCTTCGCGCGGACGGCGTAACCATCCACGGTGGTGCGCTGGAAATCGGGCAAGGGGTGCGGCGCAACAATATCTTCCGCGGTGACACGACCCAAGGCATGGAGAATGTCAATTGAATCTGAATCAGATTTCGGTGAGGAGAGATGCGCGAGCAATTTGTCGCGGGCTTCATCGGGCGGGAGAAGAGTCAAAAATTCGGGCATGGGTTTATCTCAGCCAAAAAGTCAGAGTGAGGAAATAGGCGGTCAATCCAAAAACGGCGAGAGCGGTGGTGGTAAGGAGAGTCCAGTTTGGTTTGCCGCCGAGTGAAATGTGACGGAGCAAAAGCATTTGCAGGATCGCAAACGGAAGTGTGAGAAAGGCAGGCCAGATGAGCAAAAATGAATACCCGAAGATCGGCGAACAAATAAAAATGACATACGCAAAAATAATCAGGCTGTGATGCAAAGGCACTGCACTTTCCCACCCGAGACGGCGAAGGAGTGTGGCGCGTTGATATTTTTGGTCGGAGGGAAAGGATGTGAAGCTGAGAATCAAAAAATAGGCGAGGGTCAGCGCGGTAAGTGGAATGGCAATCATAATGAGCAGGCGATGATTCTCTTTTGCCTGCAACAAAAATCCGATGGAAGGAATGACATAGGCCATATGCGCCGCGAGGGCGAGTTCACCGAAACCCCGATCAAGAAGGCGGAGCGGAGGGACGGCATACAGCACGACGAGAACGAGGGATAAAAGAAGAAAGATGAAAGTAGGAAGATTCAAGCCTTGATTGATATAAAGCAGGAAAGCGATCATCGCACAGGCGGTGAGGGCGGCGTAGGAAATGTAGAGCAGGTTACTGCGCAGGGCCTCTTTTTGTGCAGGGGTTTCACCTTCGATCATCGGTTCGTTGTGCGGACGGAAAGCCTCGGCCAGCAGGTTCATGCTCAACTGGGCAAGCACCACACCGCCAAGGCCAAGTAAAAAGGTAAGGTTTTGGAACGATTTACCAAGATATGCAGAAATACTCGCGCCAAGGAGATAGGTCAGCGCAGCGAGGAGCAGAAGGAGGGGACGGGAAAGTTTTAGCAATTTTTGATTTCCAATGTACGATTAAAACCAGAGATGAACGGGGAGAAACAAAGATGTGATTTTGCTTTACATCTAGCTAATCACTGGCTTTTTGTTCTTGAGTATAAACGCATAAGTCAGGGATACTTCAATAACAGCCGAAACAAATGGATACAAGAGCACCCCAAACCAATTAATGGCATTGATCTGCCGTACACCTGTCCATTCAACAATTGGCATAAAAGGAAGAACAGACCAACTCACCGGCGACAACAAAGAAGGAAACAATGACACGACCACACCAGACAGGAATATGCACAAATAAAACAAAGGGTGCATATATAGCTCTACAAAGCCTGCCTTAATTGAATCCGAAACAAATATTTTGCCGTGATAGATCATATGTCTCAAGCTCAACGGAAACGACACAAAAAACGCCGCAATAACCAACGAGACAAGAATTTCCTTTCCTGCATCTGGAAAATCAAGGATTTTAAAAAGAAGAGAAACCGCAAAACCCAAAACCAGGATGTCAAACACAGTATATAAGATCAAAAGCACAACGCTACCATAACTTCGCCAAGCGGCTTGCAAGATCGTCTCTTCATTCCTGATAATCGCTTCCCTTTTGTACACTGCTACAACCACAAAAACAGTGGCCAGACAGAAAGACAAAAAGTAAATGAATTGGTAAGTAAATCTAGCAAACGTTGTATCATTCCGAGTCCAAATATTCAACAAAAAGCATACAATCTGGAAAAGAACAAAAGGAACGACAACAAATATGTTCTTCCGAACAAAAACTACCGACTCAACATAAATATTGTAGATCGTTATCAGCACTGGCCCCTCCGCCTATTTACCAAGATATCCTTCCAGTTTTTCCACGGCCTGCGGAAGATTCTTCCTGCCCAAGCCAAGCCTGAAATGATTTCTCGAATCGTCATACATGGTTCCAGGTAAAAGCAAAACTCCCACCTTTTTCACGAGGTCATCGCAGAAGTCTTCAATGTCGCCTTTGAGCAATTTCGGGAAGCCCATCGAGCCAGCTTTGGGGCGGGCCCATGTGAACAGCGAAGCGCGGCGGGCAAACAGGTCATCCACAACGGTCAGGTTGTGCTTGATGATGGCGAGACTGCGGTCGATCAATTTTTGGCGGTTGCGCATGGCCACTTCTGCGAGGAATTCACTCGGCGCGGAGTTGCAGATGGTCGTGTAATCCTTGAGCGAGGCCATGGCTTGAAGGATCTTCTTATTCTTCGTGGCAACCCAGCCAATGCGCAGACCCGCAAGGCCGTAGGTTTTCGAGGTCACGCCCAGCGACACGGCATGTTCGCCCATGTCACAAGCGGCAGGGAGTCTGTCCGCGGGGTCGTATTCAGATTCACGATAGACTTCGTCGGAGAAAAGGATCAGGTTTTTCTCCTGAGCGAACTTGTTCACGGCTTCAAAATCCGCACGGGACATTAAATATCCAGTCGGGTTATGCGGCGTGTTGATGATGATGCCTTTGGTGTTCGTCCGCATCAGGTGGCGGAGTTCGTCCAGATCCAAGACCCAGCCATCCTGCTCTCTGGCACGCCACGGGCTAACGTCACAGCCAACTGCGCGGGCCACTTCCGCAAGGGATTGGTAGCCCGGAGAATGCACGATGACATGATCCCCTTTTTTGAAGGCGGCATACATGAAGAGATAAATCGCCTCCCCCGCCCCAGTGTGGACTAAAACATCCTCAGGCTGAATGGTGGTGTACAGATTGGCAATCTCTCGTCGCAGAGAAGGGCTGCCCTGCGATTCGGTATATCCGAGCCAGACGTTTTGGAATTTTTCCGCGGACCCTGGTTCCAAGGCCAGCAAATCCGCAATGGACATGGCCTCACAGTCTGAGGAGCACAATAAGTATTCAGTGTTAAATTCGTATTTGGCAAAGTACCGTTCAAGTTTAAAGGGGGGAAGATGCATGATTGTTAGATTGCGTCGCACCGAAATTAGGTGGACGATTCCTTTCGTTTGGATTTTTTTCGATCAATGGGATTCTCTCATCAACAAGGTGCGATGCGCCCAGTTATTTCAACGATTTTTTCAAGTCACGGTAATGCAATTGGTTGTGAATGTACAACATCTTGACCATTTCGCGAAGGACGGTTTCTCCCAAAAATGGATGACGGCCTTTGATCTCAAGTTCTTCATCTTTCAACCCAGAGACCCACGTCACAGAATTAGCGCGCACTTCCTTGTACTGCTCCAACAACTCAACGGGAGATAAATCCTTTGTTTTCGCCTGCTGACTGGCATTATAGCGGTCAATGGAAAAATCATCCGCCGCACCAGCGCCGCCCTGACGAATCTGCTCAAAGAGTTTGACCAGTCCGCGCTCGGAGGTGACAAAATGCGAAAGCACGTTGCGGATCGTCCACATTTCGCCTTCGGTATACACTTCCTGCTGCCATTGCGATTCGTTCAACCCGGAGAAAAACTCGATAAATTTTTCTCCTTCGGTTTTCAGCTTTTCAGCCAGTTCGGTTATTTCAGACATGAGTGCGCTCTCCTGAATAGATTTCATATTTGACGATAAACGACACACAATTAACGATAAGGCCCACGGTCTATGGCCTACGGTCATATTCCGCGTAATTGATCGCGCGTTTTCCTGTGGTGAACCAATAATAATCTTTGAATCCAGATATTTGCCCGATGAGTTTTTTACTATCTTCAAAATCAGGGCGGACGTAAAAGTAATTCGTGTCGTACGGGCTGTCACCGAAGACAGCGGCGAGGACATATCCATTTTCCTCGGCGTAGGTCTTGAGCATAATTGTCATACTGAACCAACGCTGGGAAAGGTTAACATCGGTCAACCTCGGCGGCACGAGCGGCGAATAATAATCATGGAACATGATGATATGCGGCTTGTACTTGTCCAAATATTCGGCTGTGATCTCGCCGTTGTGTGCGATGAACTGGTCGTTCAAGCCCCAGGTATCAATCGCGGTCCAGCCCGAGTAATATGGAATCAAGCCCGCCTCGGTAGTGGCGATCACATAGCCCTTACCGCGATATTCCGCCAGCAACTTGCCCATCTCATAACGCCCATCGCGTTCATATGGCCTGTCACAAGTTTGCTGGAAATAGGTGAGAAAACAGTTTTGATAAGACGAATAATAGACGAGACTCGCAAACAGCGCGACTCCCGCGACGAAATACGCGCCTCTTTCTCTACCCGACAACTGATTCAGCCACGATTGATCTCGATACGGGTCGAGAAAATCACTCGACCCTACTCGACCAACCGAACTCAAAAATGGTGTCCACGACATGAGTACGAGTGGAACCAGCGTATATTGAAAGCGCGCACCGAAATTCATTTCATCGGAGATCAAAATAAAAGCGGACGCGAATCCAAGGAGCGGAATGAGATAGGCAATCGTCCGCGTTGATGTTTCGCGGGAACGAAAACCAAGGATAAACACGAACACGAACGGCAAACACATCCGCAGCGCGTTTGACAGGGAATTGTAAAACGAGTCCCAGTGCAGGCCGCTATCGCCTTTTTTGTAAAACGGGTTGGGCAACGGATAGCCAAAATAATTCCAACGCCACAAAAAGTACGCGCCGCCAAGCAAAAGAAAAGTGACGCCAAATGTGATAATGATCGAAATTGAATTCTTCCAGCCGCGCATGACAATGACAGCAAGCAGCATCAACGAAGCAAGGATGACACCCTCAGGGCGAATCAGCCCGGTGACAAGTCCGCTCAGGGCGAAGGCGAGAGTCAAGCTGAAGGGCGGATTCTCTTTTTGAATCAAGAGCAGGCCCAAGGTCCAGGTGGAAGCGGCGGCGAGGGCAAAGAAAGGCGTCCCGAAGTAGGCGGCCACATAGGAGAGTCCAGTTCCAACGGCGAGGTAAAGTCCGCTTAATAATGAAAAGGGAATGTTCGCATGGTTGACACGGCGATTTGTCCAGTAAACGATGAGGACAGTAAGCAAATGTGAGACAAAGCCAATGCCCCGTACAGATTGTCCGACGGTAAAGCCAAGTTTGATCAGCGCGGCGGAGGCGGCCATGAAAAGAAAATCGGTCGCACCATCCACGGGAGGCTCGCCAATGTTCCAGACAATGCCGTGGCCCTCTGCGAGGTGCTGGGCGTAGCGCATGAGCATGGCCGCATCTTCAAACGGCGGAATGGAAAAATCCACGTAGCGCGCAGCGTAGAACAACGTGAAGGCGATGAGGAAGATGGTAACAAAAAGATCGAGGGGGAGTTTTTTGGAAGGCATTGGCAATCAGTGAATAGTTATCAGTGAGCAGTTATCAGTTTTTTATAATTGTTTACCATTTATGCACTACAGTAACGAATACCCGCCATCCACAACAATGGTTTGACCTGTAATGTATTCATTTTTGATGAGGAATTCAAGTGCGGAGGTCACTTCGTCGAGGGTGGCAGCGCGTTTGAGCGGGAGTTTTTGTACGAGGGTGTTCCATTGCTCCTCGGTGACCACATCCGATGGCAGGACAAGGCCAGGCGCAATGGCATTGACTCGAATCGTCGGCGCGAGGGCGCGGGCGAGCAACTTTGTAAGCGACTCAAGCCCAGCCTTGCTGACGGTGTACGACGGATAGCGGCTCCATGCTTTTTGTGCACCGATGTCTGTGATATTGACGATAAGCCCGCCGTCAGTCATCCGTTTTGCAGCTTCCTGCGCGAGCAGAAACGGCGCGCGCAGGTTGAGGTCAAGTGCGGCATCCCAATCGTGGATTTCAAGCTCCTGCGGCTTTCCAACGGGCATGACCGCCGCCGAATTGACCAGCACTTTCAGCGGGGTTTTGAATTCATCCACCAGCGAAAAAAGGAAATCGACCTTTTCAGGCAATGTCAAATCTGCGCGAATCGGGAGACAATCCACGCCCAATGCGCGAATCTCTTTGACGGCATGGTCGGCTTCATTTGCCGAGGCACGATAATGCAGGGCGATGGAATATCCCATGCGCGCAAGGGATAAAGCAAAAGCTTTGCCGAGTCTGTGTGCGCCACCAGTAACCAGTGCGAGAGGCATACGGGGATTGTAAACGAAAAACGCAGAGCAGGTAAAATGTTATGATTGCAATCAGGCATAAACGGACAATCCACGCCAGATCAATCGGCAGGACGGGCAAGTAAAAAGGAACCAACATGGAGAAGACAACGTCATCTTTACATGAAAAGCCACCCCGCTGGAACTGGATGAACAATCCCATCATCGCCAAGGAACTAAAAGGCCGAATGCGCGGCAGGCAGGGATTCATCATATTGACCGCCTACCTCGGATTGCTCAGCCTTGTCATTTACGGCGTCTACACTTACACGATACAGAATACGTATTACAGAGATCCTGGTCTATTGCAGCAGGCGGGCAAACAGGTCTTTCTGATCGTTGTCCTTTTAGAAATCATCCTGACTGGCTTCATCGGCCCGGCACTCACGGCAGGCGCAATTTCATCCGAGCGTGAACGGCAGACTTTCGATCAATTGCGCATTTCACTACTCAGCGCAAAAGACATCGTGATCGGCAAATTGGGCGCATCCGTGATGTATCTGCTTTTGTTGATCGTCGCCGCGATTCCCCTGCAAAGCCTCGCTTTCTTTTTAGGCGGCGTGGGCATGGCAGAAGTGTTGATCTCCATTTGGATCCTGACCCTTTCTGCGGTCAACTTCTGCACACTGGGTTTGTATTTTTCAAGCATCAACAAACGCACGTCGATCGCAACCACGTTATCCTATTCCACGCTGGTTATTTCGGTTCTCATCCTCGGCGCGATCGCTTATATCGTGGCAGAAAATTCCTATCTTATGTCGAGCAGCAGCACAGAGATCCAAAGTTGGACACTGAATTTTTTGTGGACGATTTTCTCCACCAATCCATTCTCAGCGGCGGTCATCAGTGAGTTTATGCTGGTCGAAGAACAAAGCCTTTTCTGATCCACGCGCCTGATCTTCCGCTCTCCCTGCTCTCGCCGTGGATTCTGTATTCAATGTTCTCTGTAACAATGACCTTTTTAATGATAAGGTTAATCGTCTTTTACCTGAATCGTCACGAGCCTTAACGGAGCAAATATCATGAGTACGATAAACAACCTCAACCACACCCTGCAGACCTGGATTCGCTGGCTGCGCGTCCAACGCGCGCTGACGTGGTATCTGCGTGGATTGGCCGCAGCACTGGGGCTTTCTCTGCTCTTTGGTGGCGTCGGGTTGGCTCAGGCAAAACTTTTGAAGCAGGAATTCCTCGCATTGGTGGTCGCCTCGGTCACTTTATTGCCGATCCTTTCAGCGATCATCGCATTTTTCTGGAATGTGAACCCAGCCCAAGCCGCACGCCATTTCGACCGCGCTTTTCATCTCGAAGAACGCATCAGCACGGCGCTGGAATTAAGCACAGCGGACCACGCGAACGAGATGGTTCAAAAGCAATTGGATGACGCGGTCTCCGCCGCGCGCACGGTCAAACCCCGCCGAGACCTGCCTCTGCGACTAAAAAGATTCGACTCAGCCCTGACATTGATCTTCGCATTGCTGATTGCCGCATTGTGGTTTCGCGGTGAGGCGCTGTTCGCCGCCGCAAGCCGTCAACGCGCTGTAGAGCAGGCCATTGCCGCGCAACAGGAACAAATCGAAGAAATCATTAAAGAGATCAACGAAAACGATGCGCTGACCGCCGAACAAAAACAGGAACTCACCGAACCGCTCAACGAAGCCCTGCAGGCTCTGGATCAAAATCCATCGCTTGAAGGCGCGGTTTCGGTTTTAACAAATACAGGCGAAAAACTGCAAGCCTTGGATAGTGAGCAGGCTGGTCAAACCGCTCAGGCATTGAAGGAAGCAGGTAGTTCCCTTCAATCACAGGAAGGGACTCCGCTTGAATCTGTCGGGCAGAATTTAGCCAACGGCGATTTCACTCAAGCCGCAAATGAACTCAACAACATGGACTTGAGCCAGATGAGCGCGGAAGAATTGCAAAAACTCGCCGAGCAATTACAGGCAACGGCTGAGTCACTTTCATCCACCAACCCGCAACTGGCGCAGGCTTTGCAACAAGCCGCAGACGCGATCCGCAATGGAGATTTGGCGGCGGCGCAACAAGCCCTGGCAAATGCGTCGCAGCAAATGGCGAATGCAGGTCAGCAAGTGACCGCGGCACAGACTGCGAGTCAGGCGGCGAGTCAAATGCAGACGGGCGCAGGTCAACTGTTGGCGGCGGGCGGCGGAAACCAGTCAACGCAGGCAAATGGTCAGGGGCAACAGGGAGATGGTTCGGGTGGACAAAATGGCGGGGCGGCAGGATCAGGCGCGGGGTCGGGCGATTCGCCAGATTCCCCCCAGCAAGGGGATGAAGCGGGTAGTTCCCCCATTGAGCAGAATAACGGCGCGGGCGATGGCGGCGAATCCGCTTATGAGCAAATTTATGCGCCGTCATTATTAGGCGGTGAAAATGGATAATCGTTGGAATTCCATCTTCTGGAACCGATGGCGATGTGGTCGGCACCAGCCCAACGACCGCGACGGATGGTCAGAGCCTCGTGCCGTACACCAACGTGTTTGCACAATATCAGCAGTTCTATTATCAAGCCATCGAAAACGGACAGGTGCCGATTCAATTCTACGACCTGATCCGAAATTATTTTATCTCTCTGAAATAACGGAGCAGCCATGAGCGATTTTTCTGTTGATACATTCCGCGAATATGCAAACCGAATCGAAACCGAAGTGGGGCGCGTGATCGTCGGTCAGGGCGAGGTGGTGCGGCATGTGCTGGTGAGCATCCTCGCAGGCGGACATGTTTTGCTTGAAGGCGTACCTGGCTTGGGCAAGACGATGTTGATCCGCACGCTCGGGCAGGCGCTCGATTTGAAATTCTCGCGCATCCAATTCACGCCTGACCTGATGCCCGCAGACATTCTCGGAACGGAAATTCTCAGCGACGATAACGGCAGGCGCGAATTTCGTTTCCGCGAAGGACCGTTATTTTCAAATTTGGTTCTCGCAGATGAAATCAACCGCGCCACACCGAAGACGCAATCTGCTTTGCTCGAAGCGATGCAGGAAGCCTCGGTGACGGTGGCGCAAAAGACTTACAAACTCGAAGAACCATTCTTCGTGATGGCCACGCAAAATCCGCTCGAAATGGAAGGGACCTATCCCCTGCCCGAAGCGCAGTTGGATCGTTTCTTCTTCAAAGTGAATGTGGATTTACCCAACGTGAGCGAGATGATTGAAATTTTAGATCGCACCACAGGCAAGGAATCTCCATCGGCAAACAAAGCTGTCACTGGTGCGGATATTATCCAAATGCGCGCGCTCGCGCGGACAACACCCATTGCTTCACATGTCAAAGAATATATCGCAAGACTCATGCTCGCTACACATCCCGAAGATGAAAACGCTTCGCCGCTCGTGAAAAAATATGTCCGCTATGGGGTCTCTCCGCGTGGCGGGCAGGCGCTAGTATTGGGAGCGAAAGTCACCGCATTACTTGCGGGAAGATACAACGTGGCGTTTGAAGATGTCCATGCGGTGGCGAAGGCGGCGCTTCGTCATCGTCTGCTGTTGAATTTTGATGGGATGGCGGAAGGGGTTAAGGCGGATGATGTGATCAACGAATTAGTTGGAATGTTGCAATTACAAGGATGAATGATGAAGGATGAAAGATGAATAAGGCCAAAGACAAAAAGAATAAGGCAGTCAATGGAAAATAAATCCCCAAGATGCGCGACGCTGATTTTGCCTGGCAATCAAAAACAGGCGCGGTTGAAAGCAGGTGCTGCGCTCTGGCACATCTGTTGGCGCGAATTATCGTGAAGGACATCGCGCCAAATCCGACTCCGATATTGTCAACAAATTCGAGTCTGTCTTACAAGAATTGGACGAAACCGATTATTGGCTCGACCTATTGGTAAGAAGCGGCATCCTGTCCGCCCAAAAAGCAGAAGCTCTCATCAAAGAAACCAACGAACTCACCACCATCGTAACCAAAATCAAAAAACGGATGGGCAAAATCTAGCTCTTTTTTCATCCTTCATCCTTCATAATTCATCCTTATGCTTTTTGACGAATCCACCCTCCGCAAGCTAAACCAACTCACCCTCGTTGCCTCACGCGTGCGCTCGGGCGCGATCAAGGGCGAGCGGCGTTCTTCGCGCCGTGGCAGCAGCGTGGAATTCGCGGACTATCGCAACTACACCGCAGGCGATGACTTGCGCCGTTTGGATTGGAACATCTACGCGCGTTTGGAAAAGCCTTTCATCAAATTACTGGAAGAGGAGGAAGACCTCGCCGTTTATGTGTTGATAGACGGCTCACGCTCCATGGATTGGGGCGAGCAAGATGAAAACAAATTCAAGTACGCCTTGCGCCTCGCCGCAGGGATCGGCGCGATCGCGCTGAGTTCAGGCGATTTGCTCTCGGTCGGCTTTTTACAAGGCGGGCGCGTTGCCAGTGAATTCGGTCCCTCACGCGGACAATACGCCCTGCCAAGAATGTTCAAATTTCTAGAAGCGCTCAAAGCAGGCGAAACAACAAACCTCAACACCTCCCTGCGCGATTATTCAATTCGACCGCGCCGCGCGGGCTTGGTGATTCTGATCTCCGATCTACTCACCGCCGATGGATACGAATCAGGTCTGCGTCAACTGCTCGGGCGCGGACATGAAGCGGCGATGATCCACGTTCTCGCACCCGATGAAATCGATCCGCCGCTCGCGGGCGATTTGCAGCTTGTGGATATCGAAACCAATTTCGAGCAGGATGTTTCCATAGACGGCGGCCTGCGAAATCTTTATCGCGCCCGTGTGCAGGCATGGAGACAATCCATCCAAACCGATTGCCGCAAACACAACGTCCGCTATCTTGATCTGGTCACGAGCCTTTCGTGGGATCAGGCGTTGTTGCTTGAAATGCGGCGATCAGGAATAGCGAAGTAAACAAGTAGACAAGCAGACAAGTTTCATCCTTCATAATTCATCCTTCATCCTTTCCCCATGCAATTCCTCACCCCGCTCGCCTTCGCGCTCGCTGCGCTCGCCATTCCCATCATTCTGCTTTACATGCTCAAACTGCGCCGCAGACAGACGCAAGTCTCTTCGACTCTGCTTTGGGAACAACTCTTGCGCGACAGGCAGGCGAATGCTCCGTGGCAAAAACTCAAACGCAATCTTTTACTTTTTCTTCAATTGCTCATCCTCGCCGCGCTGGTCTTTGCATTGGCACGCCCCGCCCTGCAAACAAAAGTCGTCGCATCAGGATCAGTCATCGTGTTGTTGGATGCGTCCGCTTCGATGAATGCGACGGATGTGACTCCATCCCGTTTTGAAGAGGCGCGGAAATCCGTGCTGGCTCTGATCAACGGACTGACAAACGCTTCATCCATGACCCTGATTCTGGTTGCAAAAACCCCGCAGACCTTGATCGCCGCTGAATCAGATTCGTCCCTGCTCAAAGCAGCGCTGACCAAAGCACAGGTCACGCAAGGAAGCGCAGATTGGGAAGCGGCGTTCGCGTTGGCCGCAGGCGCAACGCGCAACAGCACATCTCCCATCATCGTCATCATTTCCGATGGCGGCCTCCCCGAAAGCGGACTGCCATCCCTGCCCGGCGAAGTGCGTTATATTCCCATCGGCACGGGCAATGACAATATCGCCATTTCTGCGCTGGCGTTACGTGCAGAAAACGGCGTTCCGCAGCTATTCGCAGAAGTGACCAATTACAGTGCAGCCAATCGCACCGTTTTGCTTTCGCTTTATCGCGGAGATGAATTATTCGATGCGCGTCAATTGAATATTTCTGCAAATTCCAAAACCAGCGTTTCGATGGAAAACCTGCCTGTGACAACGGCGGTATACAAAGCGCACATTTCGGACCCCGCAGACGCCAACAAAAAATTAGATTCGCTTTCACAAGACGACACCGCTTTTGCAATTTATCAATCGTCCGCAGCGAGACGTGCGTTGTTGGTTTCAAAAGGGAATTTATTCCTCGAACAATTATTGGCTTCACTCCCGGGCATTCAACCCTTCCGAGCCCTGCCCGCTGACGATGGGACTCTGCAAATTCCCAATGACCCATTTGATTTATACGTATTTGATGGTTACATTCCAGCCGAGTTGCCAAAGTCAAATTTACTGCTCATCAACCCGCCGACGAATCCTTTTTTTGAAGTCGGCGATGTATTCAAGGAAATGGGCGAATTTCAAGTCAACGAACATGCGCTCACTCAATTTGTAGACTGGAAAACCGTCCACGTGTTGCAGGCGCATAAAGTGACCCTGCCAAATTGGATGACCGTTCTGATCGAAACCGATGACAATCCACTGGTATTTGCAGGCGAAACGAACGGACAGAGAATCGCCGCCTTGTCATTTGATTTACGCGAAAGCGACCTGCCCTTGCAGATCGCCTACCCGATTCTTTTTTCCAACCTCATCAATTATCTCGCGCCGCCCAGCGCATTTGACTCTTCACAAGCGCTTCAAGCTGGCGAAAGCCTTTCCCTCGTCCCGCAGACGGATGCAAAACAAGTGATCGTTTCTTCGCCTTCGGGCATAATCTATTCCCTGCCGCCCGGGCAAAACCTGTTCAGCAACACCGATGAACTCGGCTTTTACGCCGTAAACTTCGTCACCGAAACAGCAACCCGTTCCGAATATTTCGCCGTCAATCTTTTCGATGAAGCCGAGTCAAACGTTCAGCCGCGCGAAAGCCTGCAACTCGGAAGCACATCCATCACACCGACCGTTTCCCAGCAAATCGGCTTACAGGAAATATGGAAATGGCTGGCAGGAAGCTCTCCGTTCTGGCCATCCGTAGGCGCAAATTATCTGAAGGAATCGCGCAAAATCGCGCTAATCGTTAACAAATTCAGTCCTGCAAGTACAAAGTTCCGCTCATCTGCTGGTAAGCTTTACCTTGAACTTATCGGAAACCAAGATGAACACCAGCTAAATAAAAAGAATGGAAAGATTTTTTTTCATCCTTCATAATTCATCCTTCATCCTTTCCAATGCGTTTCACTTCTCCGCTCTTCCTCCTGCTTCTTCTCTTCCTGCCGATCACTGTCTGGCTGGGGTATCCTGCTGCGGGTCAGTCAAGGAAGCGCGAACTTACTTCGTTAATTCTGCGGCTTGTGATCGTCCTATGTTTGATTCTCGCCATCTCTGGATTGGAAATCGTCCAAAGCGGAGATAACCTCGCCGTCGTCTTTCTCGTGGATGTTTCAGACTCCATGCCGCAACAAGCGGTGGATGCGGAAGTGGGCTACATCCGCGAGGCGCTGCAATCCATGGGCGTGGACGATCAAGCCGCGGTGATTCTTTTCGGCGCGGACGCATTGGTGGAGCGCCCGATGTCAGCACTGAATGAACTCGCCGAGATCACATCTGTACCGATCACAAATCAAACCGATCTCGCGGAGGCGATTCAGCTCGGGCTGGCGATGTTCCCATCCGGTTTCGCAAAACGCATGGTGATTCTCTCTGACGGCGCGGAAACCACTGGTAATGCGGCAAAGGCCGCCGAATTCGCCGCAGCCTCCGATGTGCAGATCGTCGTTGTCCCGTTTGTAAATCAAATTGACGCCGAAGCCCTCGTCACCGAAGTGGATGCGCCGACGCATTTACGCAGCGGCGAGAAATTCGATTTGAATGTTTCCATTCAAGCAAACCAATCCATGCAGGCGACCGTGCGCGTGTTTTCGCAAAGCGAAATGATCTACGAAGGCGGACATGATCTGCATAAAGGCCTGCAAACCTTGAGCCTGCCGCTCACCGCGCAAGACCCTGGCTTTGTCACGTATCAGGTGCAGGTCACGCCTCAACAAGATGCCTTCTATCAAAACAATCGGCTGGATACGTTCTCGCAGGTGGAAGGTCCGCCGCGTATTTTGGTGGTGGCCCCGCCCGAAGGTGAAGTAATTCCTGGCGGTGAGGTCCGCCCCGATGAAACTTCATTACTGCTGGCTTCGCTCACATCCGCAGGCTTTGATGTGAAGATGATCGCGCCGAATCTCCTGCCTGCTGATTTGCCCACGCTCGCGCAATATAACTCGGTTGTGCTGGTAGATGTCCCTGCGCGGCAGCTTGACCGCAATCAAATGGAAACCCTGCAATCTTACGTGCGCGATCTCGGCGGCGGACTTGTAGCTGTGGGCGGGCCGACCAGTTATGGCGTCGGCGGCTATTATGGCACACCGCTCGAAGATGCCCTGCCTGTGGATATGCAAATCAAAGACGAAAAACGCCGCCCGTCACTGACGATTGTTTTCATTATTGACCATTCGGGAAGCATGTCTGAAACCAGCGGTGGAGTCACCAAACTCGAACTTGCCAAGGAAGCCGCAGCGCGTTCGGTGGAATTGCTTTTCCCCAACGATCATGTCGGTGTGATCGCATTCGACGATACCGCCAGTTGGGTGGTGCCGATCACCGATCTGCAAAACCCTGCTGACATCGTCAACGCCATCGGCACAATTCAAATCGGCGGCGGCACCGATATTTACGCAGGCCTGCTCGCAATGTCGAAGGTTCTGCCTGATGATCCGTCGAAGGCCAAACATGTCATTCTGCTTACCGATGGCGGCGCGGATATCACGGGCATTCCCGAACTCGTGAAAAAGTTGTACGAAGAAAATGGCATCACACTTTCCACTGTTGGCGTTGGCAACGATGCCGCGCCCTTCCTGAAAGACATCGCCGCAATCGGCGGCGGCCGTTATCACTTCACCAACAACGCGAGCACCATCGCCACCATCTTCACCGAAGAAACCACACTCGCCACGCGCGCCTACATCGTCGAAGAATCATTTTTCCCGACTCTGGTCAATTCGTCGCCGATTCTCGCCAACATCACCGAAGTGCCGCAACTACACGGCTATGTTGCCTCCAGTGCAAAAGACCTCGCACAGGTGATTCTCGAATCAGAAAAAGGCGACCCGATTCTCGCCACATGGCAATACGGCCTCGGTAAATCCGTGGCATTCACTTCCGATGCAACGGGCCGCTGGGCGCGTGATTGGGCACGCTCTGAAATTTTCCCAACCTTTTGGGTGCAGGCCGTGCGTTACACCATCAACGACTCGCTCAACTCCGCGCTGCAAATGAGCATCGACACACAAGGTGAAAACGCCAGCATCACCCTCGACGCGCGCGACCGTGCGGGCGGTTTCCTCAACGGCTATCAAGTGGAAGCCAGCATCGTCGCGCCGAATGGCGAAGCGCAAACCGTTACATTTACGCAAACCGCGCCCGGGCGATACGAATCCGCGTTCACGCCCACCGAACAGGGAATCTATCTCATTCATTTTTCGGGGACAACTGACTCTGGAAGTGAATCCGCCTCTTTTGCAGAGACGACAGGGTGGGCATTATCCTACTCACCCGAATATCAGCGCATCGAATCGGACCCGGACCTGCTCCTGCGTCTATCGGCATTGGCCAACGGGCAGGTTGCTTCTCCCCTCCCAGCAGACGTTTTCAAGCACGACCTGAAAGCCACCCGCGCCACACAGCCGATCGCCCCGTTGCTGCTGTTGATCGCCGCATTGCTCCTTCCCGTGGATATCGCCGTCCGCAGACTCATCGTCACGAAGACCGATTTGATTCGCCTGCGTGAATGGGTACAACAAAAGACCACCCTTCGACGTGCTCAGGGCGAAGTACCCGCACAAACAAGCCCGCAAATGGAAGCGTTGTTCAGCGCGAAGAGTCGCGTGCGTGACAATGTGCCTGTGACAAGAGTCGATTCGTCGGCGCATGAAATGCCTGTTGAAACTGAATCAGTCTCAAGTCCAGAAAAAGAAGCGCGGGAGACTCCATCGAAGGTGGAAGAATCCACATCGACCACATCCGCATTGCTCGCCAGGAAAAAGAATATTCGAAAATAAAAATGTGCCCCGAAAATTCGGGGCACATTTTTTCAAGCAATACGTTCTGTTAATGGATGTTGTTCGTCACTCCAGCCACAGGCGTGAACCATGCTTGCGGATTCCCGTCATTGAACTGGAAGAGGATGTTGGACGGCAGCAATTCCATGCCGTTCGTGAAGGCGTGCCAGCCGCCCGTGTAATACTGGGTGCAGGTACCAGTGGCCGAGGTTACCTTGCCCGTCTGGAATGCAACAGTTTCGTTGAGGCCAGTGTTCTGCCATCTTTCAGCGTGGGTAAATGCATAGTCCATGCTGAACAAAATGTTGGCAGGCAGCAATTCCATGCTGACTTCACCGCCAGAGGTTGTGCCGAAGGCGTGCCATGAACCCGTGTAATATTTGACCGTGCCGGTGTCCATCAGGGCACCAGTGCTATCCTTCAATTGCACCACGACCTTTTTGGTTTGGAATAACACGGTTGCGTTGCCGCCGGTATCCTGCCATTTTTCGTTATGGACGAATTGATTGTCCATGCTGAACAGGATGTTCGCAGGCAGCAAGTCCACATTCACTTTGCCGCCTGAGGTGCTGCCAAGATCATGCCATGCACCTGTGTAATATTTGACCGTGCCGGTGTCCATCAGCGCGCCGCTGCTGTCCTTCAATTGGACTTCAACGTTCTTCATCTGGAAGACAACTGTGGCATCTGTGGTGGTGTTCTGCCATTTTTCATTGTGCACGAACTGATTGTCCATGCTAAACAGGATGTTGGAGGGCAGCAATTCCATGCTGACCTTGCCGCCGGAGGTATTGCCAAGGTCATGCCATGCACCTGTGTAATATTTGACCACGCCGGCATCGACAAGCGTTCCGCCGCTGTTCTTCAGCTGTACTTCAACCTTTTTAGTCTGGAACAGAACGATCGGATTGGTGGCGATATTCTGCCACTTTTCGTTGTGCGTGAACGCATAATCCACGCTGAACAGCAGGTTGGTTGATGTCCCAGGGAACCCAAAAGCCATCAGTCCGCTTGCATTTGTATTGCCAACGGGATGCCAACTGCCGTCATAATATTTCACTACGCCTCCGGCCAGCGCCGCGTTCGCGCTATTGACCAGCTTGACCACCGTGAGGCTGTAGGTGCAGGTATTCCCGGTGCAATTGATATCATCGAGGATAAAGGAATCTGCTCCGATCTTGACCACCACATCATAGGTGTTCTTGAGCAGCACCATCGTAGTGGAATTGTTCTGGTAGGTGCGGTTTTCTACATCGCCGCCTGCGGCTGTGCCAGCCACATTATCGGTCACTTTGACATAGACATGCACACCGGTCTTGCCGGGGAATTTGAGCGTAAAGGTTGCAACAATGTTTTCAACCACACAGGTATTCCCTGTGCAATCCACCGCGTCGATGACCTTCTGTTTCGCGCCCTTGACCACGACCACGTCGTAGGTGTTCTTCAAAACCACCATGGAGGTTTCGTTGTTCTTATAGGTGCGGTTCTCCACATCACCGCCAGTGGCTGTGCCAGCAATGCTGTTATCCACCTTCACATAGGTGTGGACGCCGCTGATGCCAGGGAATTTCACCGTTAGTGTTGCGACGATATTCTCCACCATGCAGGTCTCGCCTGTGCAATCCACCGCGTCGATGACCACCTGTTTCGCGCCCTTGACCACGATCACATCGTAGGTGTTCTTCAATACCACCATGGATGCTTCGTCATTCTTGTAGGTGCGATTCTCCACATCGCCACCCGATGCGCCTGCCACGCCGTCATTCACTTTGACGTAGGTGTGCACACCGGCAATGCCGGGGAACTTCACGGTTAACGTGGCGACGATATTTTCCACCACGCAGGTTTCGCCTGTGCAATCCACCGCGTCGATGATCTTCTGCTTCGCACCCTTGACCACAACAACATCGTAGGTGTTCTTCAATACCACCATGGATGCTTCGTCATTTTTGTAGGTGCGGTTTTCCACATCACCACCAGATGCGCCTGCCACACCGTCATTCACTTTGACGTAAGTGTGCACACCGGCAATGCCGGGGAATTTCACAGTCAATGTGGCGACGATATTTTCCACCACGCAGGTTTCACCCGTGCAATCCACCGCGTCGATGACTTTCTGCTTCGCACCCTTGACCACCATGACATCATAGGTGCTCTTCAACACGACCATCGAGGTTTCGTCATTCTTGTAGGTGCGGTCTTCAACACTTCCACCAGCGGCTGTACCAGCTACGCCATCATTCACCTTGGCATAGGTATGGACACCCGCAATACCGGGGAATTTCACCGTCAGCGTGGCCACGATCTTATCCACGGTGGCCCAACCGCCAAGCACGGTCACATTGTCAATGAGCTTGGTCTGAGAGCCCTTCACCACGATCACATCGTAAAAACCGTTGGGCAGGTCGGCAAAGACAGCCTGATCGGTCTTATAGGTTTGAGACGCAACCTGTGTCCCGGTCGCCGTTCCCGCAACGTTATCGCTCTTGCGCACATAGGTATGTACACTGGTGATTCCGGGGAACTTCACCGTGAGGCTGGCCTTATCCAATGTGCAAGTCAGGGCCGTGCAATCCACATCGTCATAGATGAACGAGTCGCTGCCCTTCACGATCAGCACATCATAGAAACCACGCAAAACGGTCATGACCGATTCATTGTTCTGCCAGGTGCGCTCTTCCACAGCTCCACCCGTGGCTGAATTGCTGATTGAATCGGGCATCTTGACGTAGTTATGAATTCCCGTCATTCCGGGGTATTTGATGGTCAACGTGGCAACGATTCCCTCCACAAGGCAGGTGTTGCCGCCACAGTCAACATCATCAGCAACATAAGTCTTCGCACCCTTGACCACAGAAACATCGTACGTGCCCTTGAGCACGACCATCTCAGACTGGTCATTCTTCCAGGTGCGTTCTTCAACGCCTCCGCCGCCAGCAGTATTAACGACGCCATCGGGCATCCGAGCGTAGGTGTGGACTCCGCCAATGCCGGGGAATTTCACTGTCAACGTGGCGACGATTCCATCTACCTGACAACTGGTGCCGGTACAATCGACATTATCCACCACGTAGGTCTTCGCGCCTTTAACCACCTGTACATCGTAGGTGCCCTTCAGCACGACCATCTCAGACTGGTCATTCTTCCAGGTGCGCTCTTCCACGCCCCCGCCGCCAGCAGTATTAGCAACGCCATCAGGCATCTTTGCATAGGTATGGACACCGCCAATGCCGGGGAATTTCACGGTCAGCGTGGCGACGATATCCTCCACCAGACAGGTGTCACCGGTGCAATCCACATCTTCCACAAGATAAGTTTTCGCACCCTTGACCACAGAGACATCATATGTGCCCTTGAGCACGACCATCTCAGATTGGTCATTCTTCCAGGTGCGCTCTTCCACGCCTCCACCATCGGGCATCCGAGCATAGGTATGGACTCCGCCAATACCGGGGAATTTCACGGTCAACGTGGCGACGATGCCGTCCACGAGACAGGTTTCGCCGGTGCAATCCACGTCATCTACAACATAGATCTTTGCGCCTTTAACCACCTGTACATCAAAGGTGCCCTTGAACACGATCAATTCAGCCTGGTCGTTCTTCCAGGTGCGCTCTTCAACGCCCCCGCCGCCAGCCGTGCCAGCGACACTATCAGGCATCTTTGCATAGGTATGGACACCGCCAATGCCGGGGAATTCAACAGTCAGCGTGGCAATGAGTCCGTCCACGGTTTTATCGCCGAGCAAAATGACGTTGTCAACGATCTTGGTCTGTGCGCCCTTCACCAATACGATGTCATACACATCGTTGGGTACATCGGCAAAGATCGCTTCATCATTCTTCCAGGTCAGAGATGCAACCTGAAGTCCGTTTGCGACGCCATTAACACCATCGCTCTTCTTCAAATAAGCGTGAACGCCGCCGATCCCCGGGAATTTCACAGTCAGGTCACCTGTTGAGAAATCGCATTCAGGCACAGTCACAGTGACCTGTGTTCCGTTGATGAGGAAGGTCCGCGTACCGGCAAACATTTCCATGGCTGGTTTGGTAAATGGATACCAGCCGCCGTTGGCGCTGCCGTGGTTGATCGAACCACTATAGTTGATCGCAACTTTCGTGGTCGTGAATGTTACCAGCGGGTCACCCTGCTCAACCACAGTTGCAGTCTGCAGCGCCGAAGAAGTGTGATTCGCCGACGCATAGAATGTGCGGTCATAGCCGGGGAACAATTCCTTTGAAACAAGGCCATCACTGCCGGTTGTGCCAAAGGTCAGGAATCCGCCATTGACACTGCCGTAGGTGACAGCCGCGCCTTCGATCGCAACGCCCGGACAAGTCTCCACTTTCGCTTTGACCAGAACGGTCTCGAAAACGACTTCATCATCGCCATCAAAAACCAAAGCTTGCGAAGTGGATGTCGAGGCGTTGTAACTGGCATAGAAATGGTAGTTCGTGCCAACGGTCAGGTCTGAACGGCTGATCGTGCCATCCACCCCGGTCGTGCCAAACGTCTGCCAGCCAGCATTGGGGCTGCCAACTGCGTACGTGATGACAGCGCCTTCGATGGGATTACCAAGGCTGTCCTGCACTTTGACTGTCAATTCGGGCGTGGCAACTGCTTCCTCCACATCAAAGCGAACTGCGGGAACATAACCGGTCCAGCCTGTGTCACGGCGGAAAACACCAACTCCGCCTGCACCACCGTCCGCATACCATCCCGCCGTTTCAGTGTTGAAGAAAACGGCATCTGGTTCCACATCCGTACCCGTACTCGGGGTTGAAATATTATTTACAGCAAAATTAAGCGAGTTGTATGGGCCGGGGGCGCCGATTGGGTCATATCCCCATGTTTCAGTATTCGATGCGATACCGTAAATGATCTCATCGGGCAGGACAATGCCTTCACCGCTCAAATCAAATACGATATTGAAGGCAAATCCATTATAGCAAGTGCCATTGGCCGCCTTCCATGCAAAACCCGCACCGTACCCGGTATTCGGGCAGGAAGGATCTCCCTCAGGCCGCCATTGCATTACAAAATCCTGGGTCACACTTGCGATCAATGTTCCAAGAGCCGGTACAGCACCGCTCTTATCCACATTGTAGATGTTGAGGGTGAGCGGGTGAGAAAACCCATCAGCGGGCATATCTGGATACTCTGAATGCCTTGCCCAATTACTCAGGGTTACCGTTACACTGGAAAGGTTACGGGCTGTGCCAGCAAACTGAATATGATCGCCAAACTCCGCCGCCTGTTGAGCCTGATAAGGCTGACTGGGCAAATTTCCAGGCAGTGGATCGGGAATGCTGTTAAAAACAGATTCACTTGTGGCCGTTACGTTTTGAATCGATAGCGCGGTGAATATAAGCATCACCACAACCATCATGCCGAAGTACTTGACTCGTTTCATGTTTTCTCCCTTTCAAAAACATAGACTTAATGAACAAATGATAGACTATTCAAGACACCCACTCTACTTTCTTCGATGAGCCACCTCTTCTTTCTTGAAATTAAATTAAAAACCGACCACTCGGGCCGGTTTCGCTATTAGCTCCCCAAAGACCTGTCCATTTTGTCTATTACGACAGGACAAGCGACCAAATCAGGTCATTGGATCGTTGCTTCCAAATCACATATTCAATTGTCTTCTTATATCTAAAAGGAAAACCCCTGCTCCACCAATAAATAAACCCGTGTTTTTCAACCCCTGCTTTCATTCTTCACTAGGTTTATTTCACGGTGGATTACTTCTAAATTCCCACACAAGGTACTAAAGTAAAATCAGTATACAAGAATAAATTTGTAAATACAAGTACTTTTTGTAACAAGTTCATTAATAGACAATTCTCATATTCTTTGTCTCATAAAACAAGTTTTTTTACCATACATCGAATTATGCAAAGATTCAAAACAGATTAAATCGCAAAATCCTCACCATGCCAGATGCCATGATCGGACGTATGCAAAGCCGGAGAAATGGAAGTGTGTCCATCCAGTCTTTTTTCAAGTTTCTCCACATGGGATACCAATGCCGCAAGTGTCTCGCCAATGGTATCGGGAAGGAGACCATGCTCAAGGTCGGGCTTGTCACTCATCGCCTTCTCCTGACTGCGGACAATGATCTGCCCCGGCACTCCGATGATCACCGAGTTTGGCGGAGACGATTTCACCACAACCGCGTTCGCACCGATACGGCTATGTGCACCGATGGTAATTGCGCCCAAAACTTTTGCTCCCGCACCGATGACAACATGATCTTCAATCGTGGGATGGCGTTTGGTCTTTTGCAGGCTGGTGCCGCCCAAGGTAACCCCGTGATACATTGTGACGTTCTCACCGATTTCCGCAGTTTCACCGATCACAACTCCCATGCCATGGTCAATGAAAAAATTACGTCCAATGGTTGCGCCGGGATGGATTTCGATCCCGGTCATACTACGGGCCAGTTGGGAAAGCCAACGGGCAATTAATTTGAAACCACCCTTCCACAGGTGATGGGATAGGCGATGTATCCAAATGGCATACACACCAGGGTAGCATAAAAGGATCTCCCAAACGCTTCGGGCAGCGGGGTCACGATCTAATACAGATTGAACATCTTCTTGAATGGTTTTAAGCATTTTTTCTCATTATAGTATGTAGAGGCACAGCGGCCTATCGGCAGGCTCAGGACAAGCGCTGTGCCCCTACGCCTTTTTTATAAAGTCGGTTGTGCTTCCGCAAGATCAGCAAACAGCGGAGTGGACAAATAACGTTCGCCGAACGAAGGGATGATCACTACGATCAGCTTGCCTGCATTCTCAGCACGGTTTGCCACCTGCAAAGCTGCCCAGGTCGCTGCACCGGAAGAAATGCCTACAAGCAGACCTTCCTCACGCGCCATGCGGCGGGCAGTCTGAAAAGCATCCTCATTCTTCACGCGGATAATTTCGTCGTAGATCTTGGTGTTGAGAATATCAGGTACAAATCCCGCACCAATACCTTGAATCGGATGTGGACCTTTTGCACCACCCGACAGAACTGGAGAGGCATCAGGCTCAACAGCAATCGCCTTGAAGGATGGCTTGCGCGATTTGAGCACTTCACCCGTGCCGGTGATGGTTCCGCCGGTACCGATGCCTGAAACCAGAAAATCGATCTTTCCATCGGTGTCGCGCCAGATTTCTTCGGCGGTCGTTTTACGATGGATTTCAGGATTCGCAAGATTCTTAAACTGTTGCGGCAGGAAATATTTTTTCGGATCAGAAGCAACGATCTCCTCAGCCTTGCGGATCGCGCCGCCCATGCCATCAGGTCCAGGCGTCAGCACCAACTCCGCACCATAGGCACGCAGCAACATGCGGCGTTCCTTGCTCATGGTTTCGGGCATGGTCAGGATGATCTTGTAACCACGCGCGGCAGCAACCATAGCCAAAGCGATACCTGTATTGCCGCTGGTCGGCTCTACGATGGTGGTGTCCTTTGTGATCAATCCAGCCTTTTCGCCAGCATCGATCATGGCCGCGCCGATACGGTCCTTCACTGAATGGGCTGGGTTGTAAAACTCCAACTTGGCAACCACCTCAGCTTTGGCACCTTCAGTAACGTGGTTCAAGCGCACCAAGGGTGTATTGCCAATCAGATCTGTAACGTTATTTGCGATTTTCATGCTGCTCTCCTTAAATATGATTTTGGTTTTTAAATAAATAAAACGGCTGTCTGCCAACCGGAATAAATCCCGGTCTACGTAAACGATGGGCGCAATTCACAAGCCGTGCCAGCGGCTTGGGGAGTTGCGGGATCACATCCACCGTCTACGGCAGTCAGCCGTTTGTATCTCTGTGAAAGAGGCGGTGGTTAGCGACCCCGCCAGGTACACATGCAGTTCAAAAATTCTAGTGGTTTCATCATTGCCTTTAGAAAGTGTGATTCGCCTTTTTCTTACCTCAGGAATTTGTCAGACAGATATTCCTGAATGGTTAGCATCAAGGCCTAAACGGTGTGCATTATAACCATACAACAACTTTTTTGTAAGTTTATAGGTGGGCAAACACTTTTGGTGTAAATCTAAATTCCAATCTTTGCAATCAGTTCTTCCCAGTCCTCAAAATGTCGGATGCCCGCTTGAGTGAACGCTTCTATCTTTGAAGCACTGCCAGATGTTAAACCAATAGTTTGAGTGGGGACATTGAATCCATTCTGGCGGAGAATTTCTCCCGCCGCATGTGTGGAGCGTATTCCGCCCATCGTATCTTCCACAACGAATAATTCAAATTCACGCGGCAGAGTTGCAAAAACACCGTTGAGTTTGCCCGTTTGGTGCCAATCCCCAGCGGACTGTAATCCTGCCCATTCATCACCAGTCAACGCCGCAGCAGTCGCCGCCAGCGCATGGACAGGGGACGGTTTGATCAAAGCGCCTGCATCAAGTCCGCGCTTGGCGGCGAGGTATTCCAGTTTCCCAAAAGCGATAAATGGAATATCTGCAAGCCCCACGAGTTCAAGCGCAATTTCTGCTTCGGGTGCATATCCAAAATGTGAATCATCCACCTCACGCGGCGGCGCGGATGGGCGCGCCGTCAGCCCCGCCAGATGAATATTCGGCTGACGAAGTTTTGCGAGGATCGCATCATTGATATTGGAACGGTCATGCGTGTGTAATAACGATTCAGTTTCAACTTCAGCGGGCAGGTTGTATGTTTTGCTGAATACAACACTTCCCAACGAATAATGCTGAAACAAACGCATTGTCTGTGAGAAATTCACATTCCGCGACTGGCTCAAAATATTTAGCCGTAAATCCATTGGAATGAAAGGGAAGCATCCGTGTTGCATTGCCGCTTCGGCGGGATATTGACCAGCGATAAATTCAAATTCAGGGATGACCAATTCCTGTGGCTTGAACCCGTTCATGTTGTGCCCAATGATGACAGCAGCAGAAAATAGATCCGCAGGTAGTTTCAAGCCTGGGCGGTGTTCGAGGATGTCATTCCATAAAGTAGCCAGTAACAGCGGAACCATATCCCACTCGCTGAAAATTCCGCGCTTCTCCAACTCTGCCAGTTTTTCCTCGGGGAAATCAAAATGCGATAATCCCATCAGGCTGGCAAAGTGATTCAACGTGGCGTGCAGCGCGGCACGATACCCACCGTGATGGACAAGCACGCCGTCAATATCAAGCAGGATCACCTTTTTCATTTATGCCGCTTCTCCAACTCCGCAACAATGTGGGCGGGAGTCAATCCACGCGCTGCCAACAAGACAAGCGTGTGATAGGTCAGGTCGGCAACTTCTTCAATGAGACGTTGATCTTCCTGCGCCAGCGCCGCCACGACAACTTCCGTCCCTTCTTCGCCAACTTTTTGCGCGATCTTCGGCAAGCCTTCATTGAAAAGACTTGCGGTGTAGGATTTCTCGCTCGGATTATTTTTTCGTTCTTGAATTACATCAAACAACCATTGAATGCTCATTATTTCTCCTTTTTTGTTTAGAGGTTACAGACGACTGACGATGGGTAAATTTCAAACCATCGTCTTCGGCCTTCTAACCGCAACTTCTATAAAAAAACACGTCCGTTCCCCAGTATGACACGCCGCCCCCGCAGGGTTGACCAACACCAACAGCGTATCCTCATCACAATCCACGCGGATTTCAACCACGCTTTGAATATTCCCCGAAGTCGCACCCTTATGCCACAACTCACTACGACTGCGTGACCAGAACCAAGTCTCGCCTGATTCAATTGTCAAGCGCAAAGACTCGGCATTCATCCACGCCATCATCAATACTTCGTTTGTGTTTGCATCCTGCACAATCGCAGGGACAAGTCCATTGCCATCATATTTTATCTGGCTCAACAACTCTTCTTTCATCTTTCCTCTTTCCACGTAGACCATAGACGACCATTGACCACGGACAACAATTACCTTTACCACTTTCCACTCTATCGCCTCTATCGTCATTCTTACAACCTAACCGCCACCCCTTGAGTCCTCAACTCCCGTTTCAAATCAGGGATCAACAACTTCCCATCATGAAACAACGAAGCCGCCAGCGCCGCATCCGCATTGCCTTTGGTGAGCACCTCCGCAAAGTGGAGCGGAGTCCCAGCGCCGCCAGAAGCAATGACAGGCACAGATACCATATTCGAGATAATACTCGTCAATTCAATATCGTATCCTGCAAGCGTGCCATCTGCATCCATGCTGGTGAGTAGGATTTCGCCCGCGCCTAACTCCACGCCGCGCATCGCCCATTCAACGGCATCAATGCCAGTGGGTGTGCGCCCGCCAGCCACATACACTTCCCAGCTTGAGCCATTTCTGCGTGCGTCAATTGCCAGCACAATGCACTGCGCTCCAAACCGCGCCGCACCTTCAGACAGCAACTCAGGCCGTTTCACCGCCGCCGAGTTGACACTGACCTTGTCCGCGCCAGCCAGCAGCAAATTCCGCATATCATCCACTTCGCGGATTCCACCACCCACGGTCAATGGCATGAAAACCGTCTCTGCCACGCGGCTGACCAACTCCAGCGTGGTCTTGCGTCCTTCGTGCGTTGCGGAAATATCAAGGAACACCAACTCATCCGCGCCCTGCTCATCATAAAGCCGCGCCTGTTCCACAGGGTCACCTGCATCACGCAGATTTACAAAATTCACACCCTTCACCACGCGCCCGTCTTTAATATCAAGGCAGGGAATAATCCGTTTTGCTAACATAAACCTCCAATCATGAAAGTTCAATCTCAAAGGTCTGCATCATCGCCGTTGACTTTCGCTTTCAAACCTGTAACGCCTCTTTCAAATCAACCGTTCCATCATACAGCGCTCTTCCGATAATACATCCCGCCAGCCCTGCATCCTTCGCCGCAATGACATCATCGATCGTATGCACGCCGCCAGAAGCGATCACATCAAGTCCGCTGCGTTCGGCCAACTCGCGGGTGGACGGGATGTTCAGCCCGCTGCCCAAACCGTCCCGACTGACATCTGTAAAGATAACAGTACCCAGCCCAACGGTCCGCATTTGAAGCGCGAGGTCAATCGCCGAGACTCCGCTGTTATCCTTCCATCCCCGCGTGCGGACGAGTCCATCGCGTGCGTCAATTCCAACTGCAATTTGTTCAGCACCAAAACGAGTCAACGCATCTGCCACTATCGCGGGTTGCTCAATTGCGATCGTTCCTAAAATAGCGCGGCTCACGCCCAATTTCAAAACATCCGCAATTGACTCCATTGAACGAATGCCGCCGCCAAATTGCACGCGCGCGCCAAGTTTCAAGATCGACTCAAGCGCAGCACGATTTGCATTATCGCCTTCGCCAAACGCGCCATCGAGGTTTACAACATGCAGCCATTGCGCGCCCATGCCCAGCCACTTTCGCGCCGTCTCCGCGGGGTCATCGCTGTACGACGTCATCCGCGCGGGGTCGCCTTCTTTCAGCCGCACAACTTTTCCGCCGCGCAGATCAATTGCAGGATAGATCGTAAAGCTCATGCCGCCTCCACAAAGTTTTTCAAAATTTGCAACCCAACCGCCTGACTCTTTTCAGGATGGAACTGCACGCCAAAAACATTTTCACGCCGCACCGCACACGCGTAATTGATTCCGTAATCGGTTGTTGCAATTACATCGGATGAATCTCCCGCCTGACAATAATACGAGTGATTGAAATAAACATACGCCTCATCTTTTATCTGATCAAAGAGAGACGCTTCTTTCTTAACTGTAAGCTGATTCCACCCCGTATGCGGAATCTTCACTGACAGTGAATCAGCAAACTTCACCACCGTGCCCTTGAGCAACCCCAAGCCTTCGTGATCGCCCATCTCTTCGCCGATCTCGAACAAGGCTTGCATCCCGACGCAAATCCCAAGCATCGGCACACCGCGCGAGACAACTTCCTTCACCGCATTATCCAATCCCCGCGCCCGCAGCCCAGACATAAAATCGCCGAACGCACCAACGCCAGGCAAAACGATTCGCCCGCCAGACAAAACCTTTTGCGGGTCATCTGTGCGTGTGACATTTGCTCCAACATTTTCCAACGCCTTCTGCACCGAGCGGAGGTTCCCCGTGCCTGCGTCTATCAAAATGATTTCTTTATTCATCATTCATCCTTCTGCGTTCATCATTTCAGAAACTTCCTTTTGTAGACGGGATTGTCCCGCCGCGTCTTGGGTCGAACTGAGTCGCCATATCCAGCGCGCGTGCCCATGCCTTGAACAATGCCTCAGCCTGATGATGATCATCACGTCCGTACAAAACCCGCGCATGGAGATTGCAGCGCGAAGTCACAGCGAATGACTCAAAGAAATGCGGGAACAACGTCGTTGGGATATTGCCAACATAAGGCGTGTGCCATTCCGCTTGCACCACTGTGTAAGGCCGTCCTGACAAATCAATCGCCACATGCGCCAAAGTCTCATCCATCGGCGCAAAACTATCTCCCATGCGGACAATTCCCTTGCGGTCGCCGAGCGCCTTGTCAAAGGCTTGCCCCAACGCCAGCGCCACATCTTCCACCGTGTGATGGACATCAATGTGCAAGTCGCCCTTCGCTTGGACATTGAGATCGAACAATCCATGCACAGCAAGGTGGGTCAACATGTGGTCGAGAAACCCAACTCCTGTGGAAATCTCATGTTTGCCTGTGCCGTCCAAATCCAGTTTGATGGTAATTTGCGTTTCGTTTGTCTGTCGTGATATTTCTGCGGTTCGCATAATGCTCCTTTGGTTTACAGGTGTGACGTTTCAACTCACTTTCCGACAACTTTTTCAACGCTCAGCAGATAACCAACATCCGTATCCTGCGGCCTGCCCACGCTAATGCGGATATTGTCTCTCAGCCCAGGCTTGTTGAAATAGCGGATGAAGACTCCGAATTCCTGCGCCAGCCTTGCTTTGAGTTCTGCTGCATTACGTCCATCCACTTGGCAGAGGATGAAATTTGATTGCGTGGGATACGGTTTCAAATACGGAATCTTCTGTAATTCTGTCATCAAGCGGGTTCGTTCGGCTTTCAGAAGCTCAACCGTTTTTGCCAACTCATCGGTATGCTCAAGTGAAACTTGTGCTGCAACACTTGCGGCCACATTGATATTGTATGGCTGTTTGGATTTCCACAAGGTGGGCATCAGCCAGAGCGGAAATGCTCCGTATCCAACCCGCAGCCCTGCCAACCCTGCCCACTTGCTAAAGGTTCGCAGAACCACCAAATTCTCCCGTGCAGGGACTTCACGAATGCGGCTCAAACTTGCTCCAAGATTTTCACCTGCAAATTCAATATAGGCTTCATCCAGAACGATCAAAGTTGGCAATTCGAGTAATTCGTCAATTGTCTTTGCGTCAAGAACAGAGCCGTCTGGATTATTGGGTGACGTGATAAAGAAGAGCTTCGGCTTGTGAGTCTCAACTGCTTCACGAATGGCATCCATGTCCAGTGAAAAATCTGCGCGGCGTGGGACTTCGACACAGCGGGCGGCGTTGAGTTCCGCGTCAAACGAGTACATGCCAAAGGTGGGCGGACAGGAGAGAATGCAATCGTTCGGTTCAAGGAAGACGCGCATGAGCAGGTCGAGCAATTCGTCCGCGCCTGCGCCAGCCATGAGATATTCAGCAGGGACGCCAGTAAATTCCGCGAGTGACTTTCGCAAAGCGCGGCTTTCAGGGTCGGGATAAATGTGCGGGAATTCCATATTCGCCAACGCCTCGCGGACAACTTTCAGCGGGCCGTATGGATTTTCATTTGCATCCAATTTGACGATCTGATCTGGAGTTCGCCCGAGGCGTGCGGATAAAACCTCAAACGGTTCGATGGGGGCATAGGGCGGAAGGGATTCTAGGTGAGTGCGGATTTTCATGAGTTTTCCTTTGACGATTGACCATGGACAACGGACAATAGACGATTGTTCATGGTCTATGGTCTATTGTCCATCGTCCATCGTCCTCAACAACGCCGCATTCGCGTGCCCATCCAACCCTTCGGCTTGGGCGAGAGTTGCGGCGACTGGGCCAACAGCCTGCGCGGTCTTGTCATCCAACGCCACCAGACTGACGATCTTCACAAAGTCCCACACATTGAGCGGGGACGCAAATCTTGCAGAGCCGCCTGTCGGCATGACGTGGCTTGGGCCAGCGAGATAATCGCCCAGCACTTCAAAGGAATGTTCACCGACGAATACTCCGCCCGCATTGTTCACTTTTTCCACCCAGCGCCACGGCTCATTGACAGATATTGCCAGATGTTCGGGGGCGTAATCATTTGCCAATTGAACGGCTTCTTCGAGGTCGCGAGTCAACACTGCGCCGCCGCGGTTTTCAAGGGATGCGGTGATGATCTCTGCGCGGCTGCGGTCTTCCAGCTGCTTGCCGACTTCGATCTGTACTTTTTCAATTAATGATTTCGAGGGAGTTAATAAAATAGCGGAAGCTAAAAAGTCATGTTCGGCTTGAGCAAGCAAATCTGCGGCGACCCATGCAGGGTTCGCGGACTCATCGGCAACGACCACGGTTTCAGTGGGGCCAGCCAATCCGTCAATGCCAACCACGCCATACACTTGTCGCTTTGCCAATGTGACGAATAAATTTCCTGGGCCGAAAATTTTATCCACAGGGCGGACGGTTTCAGTGCCGTACGCGAGTGCGGCAATGGCTTGCGCTCCGCCAAGCGGATAGATTTCGTCCACGCCAGCAACGGCGCAGGCGGCGAGAATGATCGGGTCAATGGGAGCTTCGGAATTTGCGAATGCTTTATTTGGCGGAGTGACAACGACAATTTCTTTCACGCCAGCAACACGCGCGGGGATGGCGCTCATCAAAACCGTGGATGGCAACGGAGCTGTGCCGCCTGGGACGTAGAGTCCCACGCGCTGAATGGGGCGGATGATCTGCCCGATCGTGCCGCCGAGTTCATTGGTGAACCATGATGTCAGCGGTTGTTTGCGGTGAAAGGCTTCCACGCGGGCGGCGGCTTTTTCAAGCGCTTCACGCTGTGCGGGCGGCAGCGAATCGAATGCAGCTTGGATCATGTCCTTCGAAACGGGAGCAGGCTTGAGGTCGATTGAATCGAGGCGCTTTGTCCAATCTTGAAGGGCAGAGTCGCCGCGAGTCCGCACATCCTTCAAAATTTTTGTGACGGCTTGTTCCGCTGTCAAAGATTCGCCGAAGAGATTTTTGATTCCATCCAGCACGCGTTGGCTGATGGGAAATTCATCGGGCGGGGTGCGTTTGAGAATGGACTGTTGTGCGGTTTGTGGGTCATATTGTTTGAGCATGATGATTATCCTTTCAGGGCCGCGAGCATGGCGGTGTAGCGCGGCGGCTCTTCTTCAAAAATATAGGTGACGGGGGAGACGATGATGCCGCTGCCGCCGACTTGACGTAATTCGCCGATGGCGCGCGGAAGGTTGTCGCGGCGCACAACTACGGTGACGGAGTGCCAGCCTTGATTTGATTCGCGGGTGATGATGGGGCTGATGGTGGGGCCTTGCAAGCCGCCGACGGATGTTTCGTTGAATAATTTGGATGCAATCGCTTCGGGACTTTCCCCGCGCATGTTTGCAATGACGAGGAGATTTTCCTTCGCCCGCATATGTGCCTCGATGTATTCGAGCAAGCGACGTGCTGTTTCAAGCGCGCTGGGATTTGTTTCAAGCGATTTGCGATTTGCAATGAGCGCGGCTTGTGATGCTTGAACGACTCCATCGCGCAATGCGCGCAGGCGATTATCTTGAAGTGTTTGGCCTGATGAAACGAGGTCAGAGATGATGTCTGCATAGCCGATGGTGGGAGCGGTTTCAAGAGTCCCTTCAGCGGCGATGAGTGTGTGCGGGATATTCTGCTGTTTTAGAAAGCGCTCGGTGAGGACAGGGAATTTCGTTGCTACTCTTAATGGCTGGTCAAGAGTCGCTGCGTATGATTTGAGAGATTCAATGTTTGTGACATCGCTCCATGCTTCGGGCACGGCCAGCATCAATGAGCAGCTGCCGAAGCCAAGGGCATCGTGTAAAACGATGATGTCGCCATTGTCGCCGCGATTTTCTTCGAGGACATCAATGCCTGTAATGCCAAAATCCACGCTGCCCTGACGGACACTGATGACAATATCACTTGGGCGTTGGAAGAGGACGGTCAACTCAGGTAAGGCAGGCATTTTTGCCTGATATTGACGCGGGTTGAGTTTTTGTATGGGAAGTCCGCACTCTGCGAGAAGCTCTATCGAGTCATCTTGCAGGCGTCCTTTGGAGGGGAGGGAGAGGCGAATGTTGGGGTTGGGCATAAGGTTTCCTTTTGATGAGTGGGGGATAGCAGGCGGAGGGGGCAAACAAAAAGCCCCGACGCAGGGTCGGGGCTTGATGAGGTAAATGAGAAATACCTGTTACTGAGTCACAGGTACGCGCACATAAACCTCCCGACCATGCGGGGGGTGAATATGATGATGGTGCAAATGCGCGGAATAACTGGACAAAGTGTTGTACATATTGGGCGGCAGTATACCAACGGGAGGATGATTCCGCAAGCATTTGCTCAATTTTGAATCGCGGCGGCGGGAACCTCCTTCGCGTGAAATTCGTTTAAGAAAAAGCCCTGAAACCCGAAAAGGGTCACTTGACATCTCTCTTTACAAAAGGCATACTCGTTTGGGAGGCGGTACCATGAACAATCAAAAACTTCTGCGCATATTTGGCGGGCTTATCATTCTCGTGCTGGCATTCGTGCTGACAAAAAGCATCTTCTTCAACAATGCTCCCCTGTCCATCGAAGCCGAGCCAACGGGGCCGCAAGTCATTGCGCAGAACCCGATTGAAGGACAGCGCCTGACGCTTGAGCCTTCCATCCAGTTCACATTCGACCGCGACATGGACACCGCCGCGACGGAAAAAGCCTTCTCGCTTCTTTCCGACGGGGAGCCTGTTTCCGGTCAACTGACATGGATCGACGCCCGAACATTTTCCTTCTTCCCCTGATTCCAAACTGACTCCCGCCACCGAATACACGGCGCTCATCACTACTTCAGCCGTCGCCAAAGACGGCACCTCCCCGGAAGAAGAGATCAAAATCGAATTCATGACCGTGGAGACACTTTCAGTGTCACAGGTCTTTCCCGCGCCCGATACCGCAGGCGTGGACTTGAACTCGACGATCACAGTCATTTTCAATCATCCTGTTGTGCCGCTTAACATCGTCGAAGAACAGGACAAACTTCCCCAGCCATTGAAATTTACACCTACCATCAAAGGCAAGGGCGAATGGGTGAATTCATCGGTGTATGTGTTTCAGCCAGAGGAAATTCTTTTAAGCGGAACCAGTTATCAGGTCAAGGTGGATGCGGGGATCGAAGATACGCTCGGCAACCCGTTGGGCGAATCCTATATCTGGGCGTTCGACACACGCAAACCTACCATCTATAATTTTGCGTTAAAAGGCGGTGAGCAGAATCCATCCAACGGGGTGACGGATATGCCGCTCGACCAGAGTTTCGTCGTCACGTTTGAACAGCCGATGGACGTGAAAAGTACGGAAGCGGCGATCAAATTGATCAACAGCGAAACAAAGGCCGCCTTCCCCGTCAACTTCACATGGAGCGATGATAATGTAACCCTGCTCATCGAGCCGAAGACCAATTTCAGCATCGCAAGTTTTTACGAGTTGACCATCGCCGACAGCGCACAGGCCGAAGATGGCGGGACGCTGAACGCAGGCATGTCGGTGATGCTGGCAACCGTGCCCCTCCCCGCTGTATCCAGCGTTTTTCCCGGAGCTGATTCAGATAACGCCGATTTTCACTCTTCCATCACCATTTGGTTTGCCTCACAAATGGACATAGACAGCCTGAAAGGCAGGGTGCGAATCACGCCTGCAGTGCCAGGCATGGAAGATAACTGGTATTACAACAGCTACGACAGGTCATTGAACATTTACGGGCTTGACCCTGCCACCCATTACGTGGTGCGGATTTTGCCCGGCATGGCCGATCTGTACGGAAACACCATCAAAGATGAAATTTCATACTCCTTTTACAACGGCGATTACTCGCCGTATGCACGAATCGTCCTGCCGTGGAATCCACTGGTGTATCGCGCAAAGGGAGATCAGGAAGTTTACTTCGAGCATTTGAACATCACAGAAGCGACTTTATCCGTGTACCCGATCACACTTGCAGAGTTTGGCAGGTTGACCAGCGGCAATGTGGATATGACAGCCTTCTCTCCAAGTTCACAGCCCGTGCGAAAATGGAATATCACAGGCGCCGAGCGAAACAACCTTGAAAGCAAATTATTCGACTTCAAGGACAAAAATGGAAATCCGCTTGAGGCGGGGTATTACTTCATTGGCATGGAAGGCAAGCCATTCAAATACTCGAGCAGGTTTTATCAGGCATCCATGTTCATCGTGGCGACGGATAACATCACCTTCAAGGCCACGCCCACTGAAGGGCTTGCCTGGGTGACAGATCTGGAAAACGGTGAACCGCAGAACAACGCCGCGGTGACCTTCTACAATGCCGAGTTCCAAAAGCTTGGCACAACCAATACCGATGAAAACGGCATCGCCTACCTCGACAACATCAAAGCAGCCAATTACGCACAGGTGGAAAGCGGAAACCATTTCGGCTTCACCGCGTTGTATTGGGGCAGCGGAGTCAGCGCGGGTGATTTTGGCTTGTACCAGAACTATTACAGCGGAGAAGAAAACCTCTTCGCCTATCTCTACACTGACCGTCCTGTGTACCGTCCCGATCAAGAGGTCTTCTTCAAGGGCATTCTGCGCCAAAATGATGACCTGCATTACAGCCTGCCGCGCATCAATCAGGTGTATGTGGTGGCGGAGCAATGGGGCGAAAAAATATATGAAGGCTATGTACCCATCAATGACTTGGGCAGTTTCAGCGGAAAAGTAAAACTCGATGCGGATGTGTCGCTGGGATATTACAACATCTACGTGTATCGTTCAAAATCTCCTGATGAAGGGCCGATCACCGCCATCGGATTCAGCATCGCGGAATACAAAAAGCCCGAATTCGAAGTATTGGCCGCGCCAAATGTGAATGCCATCCTCGCGGGCGGTGAAGTCAACTTCGGGTTGGATGCAGAATACTATTCTGGCGGCGTGCTGAAAAACGCGCCCGTGGATTGGTTCATCGAAGCGACCAATTATTACTTCCAACCCTCATCGAAGTACAACCGCTACAGTTTCATGGATTGGAGCCGCGACATGTACTGGTCGCCTTCAGAAACCGTGGACAGGAGCACGACCGCGGAAGGAAGCGGTGTGACCAATGAGAACGGTCATCTTGATATTTCACAAAGTTTCGAAGCAAGCAAAAACAATATCAGTCAGCGTATGACCCTGTATGCCAATATCTCGGATGTGGCAGGGAACACTGTAAGTGGAAGCACCAGTGTGGTGGTGCATCAAAGCGAACTGTACGCGGGCATCCGCTCGGAGAAATATGTGGGTGTGCAAGGCGAAGCACAGCCGTTCAGCTTGGTCGTGCTGGATTGGGATTCGCAGCCTGTCGCGAATCAAAAGGTCACGGTCAGCTTTGTGGAGCGGCGCTGGTTCAGTGTGCAAAAACAGGATGAGCAGGGACAACTGCAATGGGAAACCACTGTAAAGGAGATCCCTGCCAGTTCACAGGAAGCAGTTACTGGCGAAGATGGAATCGCGCAGGTGGATTTCATCCCACCAACAGGCGGTGTATTCAAGGCGCTCGTCACTGTGCAGGATTCAAAAGGCAACAAGCATCAGGCTTCTACTTATCTCTGGGTCACCAGCAACAATCAGATTTCGTGGCGGCAGACAAATGACCGCGCCTTCAACCTCATCGCCGATAAGGATTCATACTCGCCCGGTGAGACCGCCGAAATTTTGATCGCCCAGCCATTCACAGGTGATGTGTACGCCCTGATCACCTACGAGCGCGGACATATCTACAAGAGCGAAGTAGTTCAATTGAACGGCAACGGCACCATTTACAAATTGCCCATCACCGACGAAATGGCTCCCGCGTCTTATGTTTCCGTCACTGTCATCAGCGGCGCGGAGCGTGGCGGCGCACCCGATTTCAAGATGGGAATTGCCCGCATCAACGTGGATACGACTCTCAAGACTCTCGATGTCTCGGTCAGCGCGGATAAGGAAGCCGCTGGCCCTGGCGATGAAATCACCTACACCATCGAAACAAAAGACACCAACGGCAAGCCCGTCTCAGCGGATGTCTCGCTCGCCGTGGTGGATAAGGCCGTGCTGGCATTGGCCCCGTCCAATTCGTTGCCATTGCTTGATAGCTTCTACTCGCAGCAGGGACTGAGCGTGATCACCGCGGTGGGAATCGTTTCCAGCGCCGATGATTTCAACGCCTTATATCGCAAGACCATTCCCGATGGCAACAAGAGCGGTGGCGGTGGCGGCGGCGAACCTGGTGTCATCACCGTGCGTGAGAACTTCAAAGACACAGCCGCTTTCGAAGCGGAAGTGACAACCGATGAAAAAGGCATCGCCACGGTTGAAGTGGAACTGCCTGAAAACCTCACCACCTGGGTGGCCGAAGTGCGCGCCGTCACCGAAGACAGCCGCGTAGGTCAGGCGACCAGTGAATTGGTCAGCACGAAACCGCTCTTCGTACAACTACAAACGCCGCGATTCTTCGTCGTTGAGGATCAGCTCACAGTGGGTGCGACCGTTTTCAATAATTCAGAAAAATCCCTCAAGGTGGAAGTCTCACTGGATGCGGAAGGTGTGCAGGTCCTGTCCGATCCAAAACAAAGCATCGAGATCGAAGGCAGGCAACAGGCGTACGTCACCTGGGAAATCGTTGTCAAAGCGAATGTCGAACGCGTGGACATGACCGCCACCGCGATCAGCGGACCATTCACCGACGCCAGCAAACCCGCGCTGGGCACGCTCGATGGGCAGGGCATTCCCGTGTACAACTTCACCGTTGTTGAAACGGTTGGCACTTCGGGTATGATCCTCACCGCTGACTCGGTGACCGAAAGCATTCAACTGCCTTCCACTTTGAATTTCGACGACGCGAGTCTTTCCATTGAAGTTTCACCGTCTCTGGCGGCTTCGATGCAATCGAGTTTGAAATATCTCGAAGATTATCCCTACCTGTGTATGGAGCAGACCATCTCACGCTTCCTGCCCAACGTCATCACCATGCGCGCGCTCGATGCGGCAGGACAGCCCACACCCATGCGAAGTTCGCTGAACACGCAGGTCAATTCGGCGCTGCAAAGAATTTACGCAAAACAAAAATACGATGGCGGCTGGAACTGGTGGGACGGTGAATTAAGCGACCCGCAAACCTCCGCGTATGTCGTTTACGGTTTGATCGAAGCGCAGGCAAGCGGATACGAGATCTCTGAAACCGTGCTCGCCAACGGCCTCGAATACTTGAAGAACAACCTGCCCGATATCAAACGCAACGACGCCTCGTGGCAATACAACCGCTACGCCTTCATGCTTTATGTGCTCGCCCGCGCCGATGAACTCGATGCAGGCAGGACCAACTTTATTTTTGAAAATCATGCGAAACTGGATCTCTACGGGGAAGCGTATCTGGCGCAGGCGATGTTCCTGCTCGATGAGGAAGACCCGCGCATCAAAACGCTTCTTTCCGACCTCGCAACTGCCACCGTCCAATCGGCATCAGGCGCCCATTGGGAGGAATCCACCAAAGACCATTGGAACTGGAACACCGACACACGCACAACCGCCATTGTGCTCAACGCCTTCGTGCAGATTGATCCACAAAACCCCATCACCGCAAATGCAGTCCGCTGGTTGATGGCCCATCGCGAAAGCGGACACTGGCAATCCACGCAGGAAACCGCCTGGTCGCTGATCGCACTGACCAATTGGCTGATCGAATCGAAGGAATACGAGACCGATTACAAATACGCCATCGGCTTAAACGGCAATTTGCTCGAAGAAGGTCAGGCAAGCGCCGAAAATCTGACAGAGACCGTCAACCTGCAAGTACAGATCGAAGACCTGCTCAAAGAACAAGGCAACGACCTCGTCATCACCCGCGGACGCGGCACAGGCAACCTGTATTACAGCGCCTATCTCAGCACCAGCCTGCCTGTGGATTCCATCCAGCCGCTCGATCAGGGCGTGAGCCTCTCCCGCGAATACTTCACGCTCGACGACCCCAAGACACCCATCACCGAGATCGAACGCGGCGAACTGGTCAAGGCGCGGCTGACCATCGTGATCCCTGCCGCCGTGCATTACATCGTGATTGACGATCCCCTCCCCGCAGGCATGGAAGCCCTCGATGCCAGCCTCGCAACCGATACCGCGGTGCCATCCTTCTACTCCGCACAGGATTACAAAGACCGCGGCTGGGGCTGGTGGTACTTCACCCACATCGAATTGCGCGATGAAAAAATAACCCTCTCCGCCGATTATCTGCCAGCAGGAACCTACGTGTATACCTACATCGTCCGCGCCAGCACGGCGGGTACGTTCAACGTCATCCCACCCACCGCCTCCGAGTTCTACTTCCCCGATGTCGGCGGAAGAG
>NZ_JADJKT010000003.1:0-48558 GCF_016705895.1 Candidatus Villigracilis affinis
TTCCAGACCTTCTGGCACATCGTTCTCCCGAATATCGGCACGGCTTTACTGGCGGGTGCCATTCTTGCCTTCTCACTTTCCTTCGATGAAGTCATCGTCACCACATTCACTGCGGGCCAGCAGGAAACGCTGCCGATCTGGATCCTTGGTCAAATGTTCAAGCCGCGCAGCCGTCCCATCACCAATGTCACCGCCATGCTGGTGGTGATCATCACCGCGCTTCCGATCCTGCTTGCGCAAAGGATCTGGCTGGCTCTTCCGACACCGAGGAAGCAATAAGTAATTTGTGATCGACTCGGATGCGAGCGGCGAGGAAACTCCTTGTCGCTCGTTTTCTTTGTATAATTCATCTCATGCGGAATCCCATCTGGAAGTTTGGATCGGACTTAACCAACCGCATGCTCATCTGGAGTATTCTCTCGATTCTTTCTGGACTTTATATCTGGTTCGCCGCAAATGAGTTTGGACGTGGCTTTGACATTCAAGCCTTTGTGGGGCTTATCGACGGCCTTGCCATTGTCGGCGCAAGAACTGCCGCTCGGCGCAAATCCACAGCCGACCCGATGCGTGAAGCGCTTTTCATCCGCAAAGTGTTGTGGATCAACTTTGGTCTCGATGTGTTGTATATCCTCGGTGGGGCTTGGGTCCTCCTAAATTATACAAATGTGTTCTGGCGGGGCACAGGCTGGGGGATCGTTTTGCAAGGCACGTTCCTGTTTTTCTTTGATCTTTTCCATGCCATAAAAATTCCTGTGGAGTTGAAATGACGTTTTCTTTTCTCAATCGAAAGTGCAAGGCGCGCGAACATCCCGAGGGCGGATGCGGCGTTTTTGCCACCGACTTTATTTCGAAAGGTGGAGTTGATCTCCTTGTGGGGCGGACATATCGTCCACCGCTCGAAACTGGATCCCGCCATGCCGCGCTTCACACAGCGCGTTTGCAGATCGACGAAGACCTGTATATTTTGACGGCTGAAAACCCCGAACCGAATGATTGCTTCAACCATTCCTGCGACCCAAATTTGGGCTTCTCTGGGCAGATCGGGTTGGTGGCGATACGCGATATTCTCAATGGGGAAGAGTTATGCTTCGATTACGCCATGTCTGATGGCGGGCCGTATGATGAATTTGAATGCTACTGCGGTTCGCCCATTTGCCGTAAAAAAAGTGACTGGCAACGATTGGAAACTGCCAGAATTGTGGGTGAGGTATGCGGGATATTTCTCCTTATCTTGCGAAGCGCATTGAGCAAATCAGGAAATGAAATATTTACTCGGTGAAAAATTGAATTTTGACTGGAAAGTGGCGGCTGTGACCATTGCTTCCACTTTGCTGCTGATGGTGGACCATTATCGTACGATCACACTTTATAAACACTGGGATCGTGTCATTCTGTATCTTGTTATTCCGCTTTTGGTCATCCTTGTTTTTTATCGTGAGAATCCGAAGGAGTATGGGTTTTCCTTTGGTGATTGGAAATTGGGTCTGACGTACACCGCGCTGGGTATTCTTTTCATGGCTCCCGTCATCTATTATTTGGGACGCGGAAATGCTGTGATGCGTGCGTATTATGCAGACTACCTGCCCGGCCTGCCGTGGACGACTTTTTCTCGATCTGATCGGTTGGGAGTTTTTCTTTCGCGGCTGGATTCTGTTTTCATATGCGCGCAGGTTCGGCCACGATGCGTTGTGGATTCATGCGGTCCCGTTTGCGTTGGCACATGTGGGCAAGCCTGAAGTCGAAACGCTTTCCACGATCTTCGGCGGGTTTGCTTTTGGATGGGTGGCCTGGCGTACACGGTCGTTCGTCTGGCCGTTTCTGATACACTGGTTTATTGCCACGTTCGTTATTCTTGTTGCTGCTGGAGCCTTGTAGAATTATGCCGCCTGAATCGATCCGTCCTGCCTTCGAATCAGAATCAACTCCAAATTAAGGACCTGATCAATTTGGTCGGGATCAACCCTACGGGTCTGGATTGGAAGCGTTTCGTCGTGGCGGTCAATGATAGTGGGCAGGTCATTGCCTGCGGGCAGATCAAGCCGCACGGGGTAGACATCCGCGAACTGGCTTCAATTGCAGTGCAGCCCGAATATCGCGGTCAAGGGCTGGCGCGTGCGGTGATCGAGGCGTTGTTGAGCCAGACACCGCGGCCTGTTTATTTGATGTGTATTGCGCACAATGGCCCAATGTATGAGAAATTCGGATTCCGCGCCATTGAAGGGGATCAGATGCCCAAATATTTCAAACGGATCAGGAAACTTTTTGATCTTGCCGTTGCTTTTCGTAAGACGGAAGAGAACTTGCTGGTGATGAAGTTGGAGTAAAATCGTCCCTATGAAAAACGTTTTGTATGTATTACTTGGTGTGTTTGTGGGATTTTTGCTGGGGGGCGTGATGTTGTTCGTTTCCCGCAAACCCGCGGGGGAGCCGATCGTTTTGCGGGCGGCGCCCACTTCCGCGCCCATTAAAGTGCACGTGGTCGGGGCCGTGCCGCGCCCGGATGTATACGAGCTTTTGGAAGGCGCACGCGTTCAGGATGCGCTTGACGCTGCTGGCGGCCCGCTCGCTGAAGCCAATCTGGATGGCCTCAACCTGGCCGCGCTCGTTGTGGATGGTCAGCAATTGGATATTCCATACAAAGACGGAGTCGAGCCGATCGAAACTGTTGAGCTGCCAGGTTCTGAAACCGCAACGCCCGATCCAAATGCGGGGGAGAGAATCAATATTAACACTGCCTCTCTCGAAGAATTGGATTCCCTGCCAGGCATTGGTTTGACCACGGCACAAAAGATCATCGATTACCGCCTTGCCAATGGACCATTTGCGAAAATCGAAGATATCCTGAACGTTTCGGGGATTGGCCCCACCACTTTTGAAGGTCTCAAAGACCTCATCACTGTCTAATGCCTTTCGATCATTTTGCAGCGATTGCTCCGATCTACGCGCGAGTCTCGTATTCGAAGCGTGACATCATGCGCGAAGTTGCTTCGCTGCCTGTCAGCGGACGTTTGCTTGATGTAGGCGGCGGTACGGGCCGCGTCTCCTCTGTTATTCGCGATCTTGTGAATGAAGTGGTCATTGCCGACGTTTCAATGGGGATGTTGAAAGAAACGCTTCATACTCCGCTGAAGCCTGTGTGCGGTGGTTCTGAATCATTGCCCTTCGCCGATGAATCCTTCGAGCGCGTCATCATGGTGGATGCATTACATCATGTCATCAACCATGCCGAAAGTGCGCGCGAGATGTTCCGCGTGTTGAAAACGGGCGGCGTGCTGGTCATCGAAGAGCCAGATATCCGTACCTTCGGCGTGAAGTTGATCGCACTTGCAGAAAAACTATTGCTGATGCGAAGTCACTTCCTCGCGCCAGATAAAATTGAAAAGTTGTTCGATACGGGGAAAAAGAGAATCAGGGCAGAGGATGGAACTGCCTGGGTGATCGTTCAAAAGTAAAGTTTGATTCCAAAAAATAATTAAATACGCTGATTTATGCTGAGGCCTCAGCATAAATCAGCGTATTTTAAAAGCGGATGCGATGTATTTTGCTGTTTTGTTATTCACTCGCCAGCACGTGACGGGCGATCACCAATCGTTGGATCTCGCTTGTGCCTTCGCCGATGGTCATCAGGCGGGCGTCGCGATACATTCTTTCCACGTTGTATTCGCGGCTGTAACCGTTCCCGCCGTGGATTTGGATCGCTTCGTAGCAAACACGTTCTGCCATTTCGGTGGCGTAGAGCTTGGCCATCGCGGCTTCCTTGTTGTAGGGGCGGCCTTGATCTTTCGTCCACGCGGCTTTGTGGAGCAGAGTGCGCGCCAATTCGATCTCGGTGGCCATGTTCGATAACTTGAATTGAATGGCTTGGAATTCTGAAATGCTCTGACCGAATGCTTTGCGCTCACGGGCATAGTCCACGGCGGCTTCGAGGGCGGCTTGTGCTAACCCAACCGAGATCGCACCGATGCTGATGCGGCCTGCGTCGAGTGTGGCAAGAGTCTGCTGCAATCCGCGCCCTTCCGCGCCGACGAGGTTTCCAAGCGGCACGTGGACATTATCGTAGCTGATTCCGCAGGCTGGTGAGCCGCGCAAGCCCATTTTCTTTTCGGGCGGGCCGATGGTCAGGCCTTTGGAATCGGTCGGCACGAGAATCATGCTCAACGATTTTGAGCCGCCTTTCGGGTCGGTGCGCACGAGGGTGATGATGTATTCGGCGATGCTGGCGTTCGTACACCACATCTTCGCGCCGTTGATGACCCATTCATCGCCTTGTTTTTCAGCTTTGGTGATCACGCCGCCTTGAATATCAGAGCCTGCCCCGGGTTCGGTCAGCGCGAGTGCGCCGAGTTTATTCTTTCCTTCGGCTACCAGTGGCAGCCATTTCTTTTTCAGTTCTTCACTTCCGTACAGGGCGATGGGAGCTGTGCCGAGTCCGTTGTGGGCGGTGAATGCCAGCGCGGTGGAACCACAGCCCCAGCCCAATTCTTCCATGGCGATGGATGAGGAGATCATATCCACACCTGAACCGCCGTAGGCCTCGGGGATGCTCATGCCCATCAACCCAAGCGGACCTCCCTTGCGAACCGCTTCCCAGTTGAATTCCTCATTTTCATCCACTTCACGGGACTTCGGTTTAACAACCTTTCCCACAAAATCGTGGACGGCTTTTTTCCATGCTTTCTGTTCTTCGTTTAGATCAAAATCCATTTTTTCTCCTGTTGAGTTTAAATCGTAATGACTTTTGCGGCTTTAATTTGTGCCTCGATGATATCAGGCATGCCACCGACGATGCCCAACTGTACCTGATCGCTGATGTTGTAAAAATCAAGGCAAGTGGAACAGATGATCAGACGTACGCCTTTTTCTTCCAATGCTTTTAATTGTTTCAGCACAGGTGAACCTGTGACAATCAGTTTTACCCCTTCAGCGTAAAAGCAGATTGCAACTGGCAAGCTTGTGTTTTGCGCAATTATTTCAAAATATTTAGCAGCCAGTTTGTGTTGAAGGGCAGGCTCTGCATTGCCCATGCCATTATTTGTGACAAGGATGACGGTGTCTTTCATGGTTTCATTTCCATTCTTATGATGATTTAGGGCTTGTTGAAGGCAATGAACAGGACTGTCCATAAAATGCTGACGATGAGTTGACGCACCCCGATGCGCACTGGTTTCCAGCCTGTGGCGGGGTGGGTAATGCCCCAAAGCGTTTCAAGCCATTGCACAAGAAATGCGGTGAAGATCAACTGCGGGATGATGCCTGCCCATCCAAGCAACAACGACACCAGCAAATTGAAGGATGTGTACAGGAAGGCGCGCCTGCCCATCTTCCATAACGCGCTTCTTTCCTGACCTTCGGCCTGGTCCCGTTGTTCAAGCCTGAGATATGCGTAGACAATGCTTGCGGCAGATTGAAGCCATGCCCAAACCCAAAGCCACCAGCCTGCGGGGTCATAGTGACCGAGTCCCACCCAGAGGGCGGCGGGAGCTACGAGAGCAAGAACGCCTGTGGCGATAATTTCCACGCCCGACTGTCTGCGCTCGGAGCGTTTGCTCACCAACCACAAATGCCACGCAAAGACAGGTCACCGGGGATGGCGAGATATAAGATATAGGTAAACCCTTCGAGAATGAGTCCGAGCAAGGCCAGGGCGGCGATACTGCCATAGATGAGCAACCAGAAACGGGCGGCGGGAAGATCCGTTTTTGGGCGGCGGCCAGAGATCGTTTTGACGATGACTGTCATCGGTTGGCGAATCATAAACGCAGACATCGCCGCAATAATGAGGTTGAATGTGGCGTAGGTGAAATGTTTCCCCGCAAAGATACCGATCAATAATGGACTGAAGATGAATACCCATGAGCCATGGTCTTGCGGGAGGGCAATTTGCTTTTTGAGGTATTCCTTCATAGTTGGCAAGCATACAAGAGAATCCGCCTGTGCGCAAGGTTGTTATAATAAGGCCAAATTCATTTGAGGAGAGATTTGGAATGGCAAAAAAGAAAATTGTAAAAAAGGCCCAGGCCCAACAATCTGACAGGACTATTCAATATGTGGTGGTGGCTTTGGCATTGATCGTGCTTGGATTTATTGCTTGGCCGTACCTTCCGAAACCGAAATCTAATGTTGAGGTTGGTGGTACGCCAGCCTGTGAAGTGTTCGATTCCATCACGGCCGCGGACCAGTATCCCTCTGCGCCGCCGTTGAGCATTGATGAGTCGAAACCTTATTTCGCGACCTTCAAAATGGAAAACGGCGGTGAGTTCGTTGTGCAGTTGTATTCCGATCAAGCTCCCATTACCGTGAACAGTTTTGTGTTCCTCGCCTGTAAGGGATTTTATAACGGTGTCACTTTCCACCGCGTGCTGGATGGCTTCATGGCGCAGGGCGGCGACCCGACGGGGACAGGCATGGGTGATCCTGGTTATGCATTTGAAGATGAATTCAGCGCTGACCTAGTTTTCGACCGACCTGGTTTGCTGGCCATGGCCAACTCCGGGCCGAATACCAATGGCAGTCAATTCTTCATCACCTATGGGCCGACTGAATTCCTGAACGGAAAACATACAATCTTCGGCGAAGTGGTGCAGGGCATGGACGTGGTCAATGCCCTCACGCGCCGCGATCCGCAGCAAAACCCCAGCTTTGAAGGCGACGCCATCGAAAGCGTAGTCATTACACAATAGAATTGGTTGGAATGCAGACCTAAATCCAGCAATCCTGCTCAGCGCGATTAATTGTTTTGGCGCAAGTGATGTGTTTGAACAGGCTGGAGTATTCTCTGGCCTGTTCAATTTTTGAAAGAAGAAAGGAAGTCGTTATGACAGAAACACATACCAAAGGCGAATCGCATGGTTGTATTGTGTGCGGAAAACTGTATCAGCTTTATGTCGTCACTGATGCACAGGGAAAATTTGTGGATGCCAAAGTGATGAGTGAGGGGGGTAGGCTGGTAAAACACCCTCAACGCGCACTTGTGGCCTGCGAAACCCATACTAAGGCCGAGGTTGAAGCGGCGGTGGCGCGGGCATATGGCATTCAAAAAGACGACGATGACGACTAACAAGTGCATGGTTTTTTCGTTGATGTTGGTGTATCATCGCCGTGTTTTGAGGCATTCACAACTCCCACATTCGAGGCTCCATGGCATCCACAAGCAAATTCATTCTCGCAATCGATCTGGGCACGTCAGGCCCCAAGGTCGCATTGTTTTCCACGCAAGGTGAATTGATCGGAAGTGAATTTCAAGAAACGCCAGTTATTCTTTTGCCGAACGGCGGCGCAGAGCAATCACCTGCTGTGTGGTGGAATGCGATCGACACTGCATGTAAACGTCTGCTTGCGAAGAAATTGGTTTCAAATGATGACATCGTCGCCATCGCAAACACCACGCAATGGTCGGGCACGGTTGCTGTGGATGCAGACGGCAATGCCATTGAAAATGCCGTCATCTGGATGGATGCGCGCGGCGCGCCTTATATCAAAAAGATCGCGGATGGTTTTCCAAAGATCGAAGGATATGGGCTTTCGAAAATCCTCAATTGGATTCGCTTAACGGGCGGTGCGCCAGGCAACTCGGGCAAAGACCCCATCGCGCACATTTTGTATCTCAAAGATGTCCGCCCCGATATTTATCAACGCACCTACAAATTCCTCGAGCCGATGGATTACATCGGCCTGCTGCTCACGGGGGAATTCGCCGCGTCGTTCAACTCGATCACATTGCATTGGATGACGGACAATCGCGACATCCAGAACGTGAAGTATCACGATGGCTTGATCCAGCTTGCAGGAATCGACCGCGCGAAACTCCCAGACCTGAAACCTGCGAATGCGCAATTGGGCACTCTGCGCCGTGAGATTGCCAGCGCATGGGGCTTGCGTGCTGACGTAAAAGTCTTCATGGGTTCGCCTGATCTGCATTCGGCGGCTGTCGGTTCTGGCGCAGTGCGTGATTTTGAGCCGCATTTATACGTGGGGACATCGGGCTGGATGGTTTGTCACGTCCCATTCAAGAAGACTGATATTTTTCATAACCTCGCTGCGTTGCCATCGGGAATCCCTGGGCGGTATTTGCTCACCAACGAACAGGAATCGGCAGGCGGATGTTTGCAGTATTTGCGCAACAATATCCTGTTCCCGCAGGATGAATTGTCTGTGGGCGAGAAGCCTGCCAATGTCTATCAACTGCTCGACCAAATGGCCGAGCGGACATCCGCAGGCAGCGGAAAATTGATCTTCACTCCCTGGCTGTATGGCGAGCGGACTCCTGTGGAAGATCATCTCGTGCGTGGCGGATTCTACAATCAGTCGCTCAGCACCACCCGCGCCGACATGGTGCGGGCCGTTTTTGAAGGTGTGGCGTACAATGCTCGTTGGTTATTGAAATATGTGGAGCAATTTAACAAACGGCCTGTCGAATCCATCAATATGGTCGGTGGTGGCGCAAAATCGAATATCTGGTGTCAGATCCACGCCGATGTGTTGAATCGTCCCATTCGTCAGGTGAAGGACCCGATCGAGGCGAATGTGCGTGGGGCGGCCTTGCTTGCTTCCGCTGGGATGGGGTATTTGAAATACGACGAGATCGGCACGCATGTGAAAATTGCGAATACATACACGCCTAACCCTGACAATCGTAAAATTTATGACGAATTGTTTCAGGGATTTCTTGCGATCTACGAAAGCAATCGCAAGATCTATGCCCGTTTGAATCGAATGCATTAATCTGGAGAAAAACATGAGTTGGATGGACACGTTGATGAAGCAGGCGGGGAAATTGAATCCGCGGGTGCTGGCGTTTTTGGAAAAACGCATGAAGAATATTCCCAGCGTCGCGAAAAAGATCGAAGGTGAATACGCCGAGATCATGACCGAGTTGGAAACTTCGGTAAAGCCTTACAAAAATAAATTCACCACGTTTACCCAGATCCCCGCAAAAGGACGAAGCCATGCCGAGATTCTGGGCGAAATGGAAGCGATGCGCGCGCTGGAGGAATCCCACTGGAAGGACGGGTTTATTTCAGGCGCGGTCTATCATGGCGATCAGGAGCATATTGATTTTCTAAATCAGGTGTATGCGCTCAACTCGCAGAGCAATCCGCTCCACGCGGATGTGTGGCCGAGTGCCACCAAATTCGAGGCGGAGATCGTTGCGATGACCGCGAACATGCTCAGCGGGGCGGGCACGGATGTGTGCGGTACCCTTTCTTCAGGCGGTACAGAAAGCATCATGCTGGCGATGAAAACCTATCGTGATTGGGCACGCGAAACGAAAGGCATCACCAAGCCTGAGATGATCGTTCCTGTAACGGCGCACGCAGCCTTCGACAAAGCCAGTCAGTATTTCAACATCAAGACCATTCATGTGCCAGTGGATGAAAACTTCCGCGCGGACTTGAAGGCCGTGAAAAAGGCCATCTCAAGGAATACGATCGTCATCGTAGGATCGGCACCTTCTTTCCCGCATGGCGCCATTGACCCGATCGCCGAAATGTCTGAGCTGGCGCGTCAGCACAACATCGGCTTCCACACCGATGCCTGCCTTGGTGGTTTCGTTTTGCCTTGGGCAGAGAAATTGGGATACAACGTACCAGCCTTTGATTTTCGTCTGGCGGGTGTGACGTCCATTTCGGTGGATACGCATAAATACGGTTACGCCGCAAAAGGGACCTCGGTCATTCTCTATCGCAATCAGGAATTGCGGCATTTTCAGTATTACACCACCACCGAGTGGCCAGGTGGGTTGTATTTTTCCCCGACCTTTGCTGGGAGCCGTCCCGGTGCATTGAGTGCCTCCTGCTGGGCGGCGCTGACAGCCATGGGCGAAGAAGGCTACCTTACCGCAACGAAGAGAATTCTTGAGACAGCCGAAAAGATCAAGCAAGGCATTCGGGAGATTCCCGAGTTACATGTTTTGGGTGATCCACTCTTTGTGGTGGCTTTTGCCTCAGAATCGATCAACGTGTATAAGGTGTTGGATCACATGTCTCATAAAAAATGGAGTTTGAACGGTTTGCATAAGCCGACCTGCGTGCATTTGTGCGTCACATTGCGACATACTCAGCCCGGTGTGGCGGAAAGATTCCTGACTGACCTGCGCGAGGCGGTTGAGTACGTTAAAGGACACCCTGAAGAAAAAGGCTCGATGGCTCCTGTCTACGGCATGGCAGCGACAATTCCCATGCGGGGCATGGTCAGTGACTTGTTGAAGAAGTATTTGGATTTGATATTCAAGGTGTAGGGTAGCGGAAGGAAGAAAGAAATCGCGCGAGATTATTCGCGCGATTTCTTTACTGATTACTTTTTATTGAAAACGGCTTCTATCCGCATCCGCCGCCAGATTTGTCACGTTTCAACTGTAACTTGATCTTGGCTTCGAATTCGAGCGATTCGTATTCGATGGGATTGGGGGAACATGATTCGTAACGGCTGCCCAATGCTGCGGGGAAGACAAAGCCCAATTGGTCGTCACCAGCATTCGGGTCGGGTTGAAGCGCCTTGTCGTCGTTGCCAAAGAATGCGATCCAGTTATTCACTCCGCCTTCGAGGATGTACACATTCGGTACACTCGATGCGACGAGGGTTTTCCAGGCTTGCACGGCGGCGGCTTCGTCGTTGCTCATCAAAATGTAGACGGTGTTCGCGGGTGGTTCGGTGAGTAGGACGGGAATGACCTCAGTCATGCGTTCAGCAGGGACGTTGACCGCGTCTTCGATGTGATACAGGTTGTAATCGGTTTCGGAACGCACATCGAGATAAACGGGATTCATGGATTGGTTGTATTTTGCCTTGAAGGCTTCGGCTGGTGTAATGAAGACAAGACGATTCGAAAGCATTTCATCGGCGGTGTAGGTTTTTGTTTCCGTGATCGGGTCGGCATTCAACTGTTCGATGGTTTCGGTGCGCGTGAAGGTGAGTTTGTTGTATTTATCTTCGAGAGACGGGCTGCCGATGAAGAATACAGCGAAGGCTGCTGCCGCAAGAAGCATTGCGCCAACGGGACGAAGTTTGGGTTCTTTGCTCAGGTCTTTTTTGCCGAAGATGCGTTCGAGTTGTTCTGCACCCCAGAACATGAAGAGTGCCATGAAAACAACCAGCACAACGACCGCACCGAGCGGAATGCCAAAGACCTGATCCAGTGTGACACGGCCAAAGTAACCCGCGTTGTTGTACCATTGGGTGAAGTATTGTTCGGTTTCGCCGAAGAGGAACGCACCGACAAATCCGCCGAGCATGAACATCATGCCGTCGATCTTGCCTGTGGATGCAGAGGCGAGTGAAGTGGTGGGGCAAAAGCCGCCGACAATGAATCCGACGCCCATGATCAGCCCGCCGACGATGCCAGAGGCGAGGTAGGTTGGGTTGACCCATACCTGGCTGAAATCGAGAAGGCCCAGGCCGACCGCGCCAAAGAGCAGAACCATCGCCACGACGATGGCGGTGAACATGACCTTGAGCACGGTCAATTCAGTGAAGTAAAACTGCGCCGCGAGTTTGCGCGAGTCGCCAAAGCCTGACATTTCAAGGGTATAGCCAAACGCAAAACCGATCACCGCAAAGAGGACATATGTCCACGGATTGGCTGCGCTGACTGCCACGAGAGAGGGGAGAGGAAAGTTCATGTGTGTCTCCTGAAATTACCATTTACCAATTACGTTACGGTTCTGGTAATTAGTGATTAGTAATTAATTCCAAAGCTTTCTGACAAAATATGCCAGTCCATACGCGCCGCCGAAGATGGCGAACATCACAACCCACGAACCTGCGGAGAGGGTCGCGCCGCCGGAGAGTGCCTGCCCCGAGGTACATCCGCGGGCCATGCGTGCGCCATACAGGAAGATCACACCGCCGAGGAAGGACATCAGCCAGCGTGTGCGGTTGGAAATGTTCGGTCCCTTGGTGGTCATGAACTTAAGGCGGCCATTGAAGAAGCCCGAGGAAAAACCGCCGAACAATGCACCAAAGAATACAGGCACGATCCAATCATCCAGCGGATTTTTGTCGCCGCCAGCCATTTTCAATAAATATGGATTGTTGTCCACGTGCGATGGGGAGATGCTATCCACGATCAATGCATCGATGCGGCTGGTCGCACCCGAAGACCCGAGCCCGTTGCCTGTCAGGAAGAAGGCGAGGAATAGCACAACTCCAAGCACGATCCCGCCGATATACGGATGCACATAAGGTTTTTCGGGTCGGTTGAAAATTGTTTTTCTTGTTTGAGTAGTCATTTGTTTACTCCTTTTTTTCTAAACACAAAGGTACAAAGGATTGAAGATGAAGGATGACTGATTCATCCTTCATCATTTATCCTTCACCCTTTTTTCTCATGCACTTCCACTTCCTCGTAGCCAGTCACCATTGCGCGCATTGCTTCGAGCGGAGTTGCGCCAGTGGTGGTCATATACACATGGACAAGGATGAATGTGCCGAACATCCATGCGACGAGCGAGTGGAACGGGGCCAGGAAGGGAAGCCCACCAGCGATCTCGGGCCATTTTTGTACAGCCCACATCATCACGCCTGTAATGATCTGCAATGGCAGGAGCACATTCAGGATCATGAAGTAGGTCATCTTTTGGATCGGGTTCATGCGGCTATCAGGTCGCTTTTCGAACGGGTGACCTTCGCCTTTGAAGATGCCAGCGATGTAAAACTTCGCCTGCACCATCGCATCGTCGAAAAAGCCATATGGGCGCGGAATGAATTCCTGAATGCGTTCAGTGGCAATATGATAGAAGAACGAAAGCGCCGCATTGATCACCAGAATGACAGCCAGAACATTGTGGACGGTCACCACGCCGCGGAACGAGAACGCACCGAAGATATCTGGTCTGTGAATGATCAAGCCTGTGAATAACAGGATGATGATGGATGCGGTTTGCAGCCAATGCCAGAAGCGGCGATACGGTTCATACATGTAGATCCGCTCGGTTCTTACTGGACCGTGAGCCTGTTTCTTCGACGAGAAGAATCTCAGCGTTCCGTGGCCAAGCACACCTAAAAGCGAACCCGCGAATGCGATCGCTCCGAACCAGTCGATCCAGCTGACGCGGCTCGAACCGAAGACATACATGTCATCGTTGGCGGGATTCGGCTGGTAGTACAACGCGCCGTCTTCGCCCTTGACGATTGCGCCTGTGCCGTTGACATTATTGCTCGTATCGAAAACAGGTATGGCCGGGGCATTGTCGGCAAGTTTGATGGATTGCGCAACGCGCGAGTCTGCATCGTGGCAGGATTGGCAATCATTGACCGCATCTTCGCCGCGTGTGACGTTGTGATTGATGCTGTACGGCTGTACCATGCCTTCGATGTGCGGATTATTCAGTCCCAGCGCGAGTAGTTTGGTTTTGACCGCTTCTTCCTTGGCAGGAGAGTCGATGGTAAGTTCTGCGTTGCTGAGTTTGCCGTCGCTGTTTGAATCAAATGCTGCGACAATATCACCAGCGTAGTTTCCGTTTTCAAGATATGCCGATTCGAGATCGATCAGGCGCACGGGGCGTTTGTTGCCGTTTGCGTCATCGTACACCCAATAGAAGGATGTAATCAGGTTATATGGGGCGAGCAGGGTGTTGCCGTCAATATTTGTGCGATTGAGCAGGATAGGTTCGTAGCCGGTGACCAATGAAGTTATTTCGTTGGGTGTGCCTTCCACGCCTCGGCAGGTTTCCACTGCATTGCCGTCGGTTGTGACCACGGTCCAGTCATAGGATTGGATGGCGGGCGCGTACATCTGCGGGATGTGACAGGTTTCGCAGGCGACTGCTTCCATGTGTGTGTCAATGTAGGGGAGCCAGTCGGAATGCCCCTTGCTTGCGTCATGGCAGTTTTCACATCGGCGCATGGTGCCTTTGTATTCGGGCGCAACATTGAATTGTGCGCTTTCGCCGCGGGCAAAGTTATGGTCTGGGCGCTGCAAATATTCATTTATTTCCAGTGAACGCGGATCGTAAACGAGGTGTTCAGGATTGGTGCCTTGCAATTCACTGGCGTGCGAGGGATTATTCAGTGCATAGTGACAATCGGTACATTGCAATTGGCGTTCGGCATGAATGTCCCACGAGCGATCGAGTTCGTTCTTGTTGGTTAGATTCACGCCGGATTGATTGATGCGCTGTCCGCTGACAACCTGACCCGTAGTAGCGGTTTGCGGATAGTTCAAGTCACATTGGCTGACGGTGAGTGGATCGCCTGAGTTGGGATGCACTTCGCCGTGACATGCCGCACAGTTTGCGTTTGTGGGGTCTTGAATGGCGAGCAGCTCGCTCTTGAGTTCGCCATTTACGTTGAAGGCTTCCGTATTCCATGCCCAGCCTTCGCCAGATTTGCTGACGATGTTCAGATCAAGCAGGGTGGCAGTGTTTGCGCTGCTGAAATTACCTGCATGAATCGCTTCGGCGCGGGCAGTGGTGTTGGGTGATTCGAGGTGGCACAGGAAGCAGTTCATTTCCATTGTGCCTGATTCGTTCCAATTCCAGGTGCTGACGTTGCCGTTTTCGTTCAGAAAGGCTGTTTCAGGATTGCCTTCACTGGCTTTTACATTCGTGAGGGAAACACCATCGCGGGATGTGGTGGCAGGTCCGCCGCCGACGATGCGTTCACCGTAAAGTTTGAGCCATTCGGCGGTGGAGAGGTCGAGGCGTTCGTCGCCGTTCTGCGAAAGATAGCGATAGGTGAGTGGGTCCCATTTGCCAAAAGTACCGTTGCTGGAATTCAGGTCTTTGCTTTCCTGATAATCAGACAGGCCAAGGTCGGCATGAAATGCATGGCTTTCGATAAAGGCGGTGTCGTGGCATTGTCCGCAGGTTTGTGTGGTGGAGACTGCGCCATTGCTTTCGAGCACATTCACGCCGTTCGAATCGAGCAGGATAAAGTTTGGGTGCAGGATCGAACCCTGTTGGGCAGGAGCAGGCTCGGGCGAAGCAAGAACCGTTCCGATTCCGATGGCGAGGACAAGGATGAGAAGTCCTGTGATTGTGAGGAGTTTGTATTTGTTCATAATGTCGTCCTTGTGAATTAGGAACTAGGGATTAGGCACTTCATAATTCCTAATTTACTTTCTTCCACCCCATTCGATCGGGTCGCCGGGGTAACCAAGTTCTTCCCAGTTGAGGCGGCTGTTTTCGCCGTGACAGGCGTCACACTGCAAAGCCTGCTCAGCAGGTTGGACCATGTGCGTAGTTGGCCAGTACATGTAGGTTGTGGTGAAATCGTATTGACCGCTGTAGGCGAGACCTGTGATGGGTTCGGCGAGTTCGAAGGCGCTGTTCCAATCGAAGGTTGTCCAGAAACCGTCTTTGCCGGATGTGATGGGCTGGAGCAGATAATTGTTTTGTACATCGTAAGGCTGCTTGGCGATATGTAATTTGAAGGGGAATATCTTTGATTTTTGATCGCCGATGCTGCCTGCGGGTTTGTTGATGTACGTGATGCCATCTTTGCCCAGCGGGTCGCCGAGGATGTAGCGATATTCATTGTTGCCGTTGAACCAGAGGTAGGTGGGTGCAAAATTCTTGTCGTAGACGAATTCACCCTTTAATCTTGAGATAGGTGAAGTGGTCATCGGTGCGGCCTTCCTGCCCAGCTTGTGACCAATCCCAGAAAATTTTTGTTGGGTCTTCGAGCGCAAGCGCAGGGATGTGACAGGTCTGACAGGCTACCGCGGAAAGATGGGTGTTGATACGTTCATCTTCGTGCTTTTGGTCCACGTGGCATTCTTCGCACGAGACTTGTTCCTGTGGGTCAATGGTGTAGTTGTCGGCGATCATGCGGCCAAGGATCTGATGATCTTTTGTCCAGTGACAATCTGTGCATTGCATATTGGCTTCGCCGCCCATGTGCACATCGTTGTTTTCGCCGGGGAAATAGAGGCTCTCATCGAGGTCGCCGTGCTTTACGCCGTTGCCGCCTCCGCCGTCGAAGTGGCATTTGCCGCAGTTCTCGCGGGTTACAGCACGGACGCTTTGGGCTGCGGCAAGAAGGTCAACGCCTTCAGCAGGGTTGCCAAATGTGCCTTTGCCGTAAGCGCCGGTATCTGCGTGGCAGGCGAGGCAGTCCACGTTTTCAGGATTGTCTTGCTGCGCTTCACGTCCCTGTTCCCAACCGTAGCCAGCGTGGCAGGACATGCACTTGTTCTCATTGCCTTGTGAGCCGATACAGAAGTTGTTGATCTGATTGGCTTTGCCAATGGTCACATCTTCATCGCGCCAGGGAACATCGAAAGCTTTTGATTCCCATGTCCAGTGGGTTGTTTTCATCAGTTGAGTTGCAGCATCTTCATGGCATTCGAGGCAGGCTCGGGTGACGTCCTGTCCCGTTTTGAATTCACCTTTGACAATATCCTTATGATCCACGTGAATGGGTTTTTCAGGAATGTATGCCGCAGGGTCGTTCTTCGATTGGGCACGGGGTAGGAAATAAAGGACTGGGACGAGGATCAGCAAAAAGATGCCGACCAGTCCAATGGTCCAGAGAGGGAAGCGTTTCTTCATTCACATTCTCCTTAGTTATTGATCAGGTTCGCTTGGTAAGCGAGTCGCTCGCGCATTACATTTCGTAACAGATCGAGCGCCTGAATAAGTCTTGGATCGGATAGATGATAGGTGATGACTGTGCCCGCGCGGACGGTGTACACAAGACCTCGTTCACGCAGAACCTTGAGATGGCGCGACGTAGTGGGTTGATTCAACCCGAGTTCAGTTGCCAGTTCCGTTACGTTGCGCGGGCCATCGTTTAGAGCATAAAGAATCAGCAGACGATTTGGGTCTGAAAGTGCCGCGCAAAAATTTGCTTCGAGTTGGGTGATTTCTTGTTGTAAAGTGGGTGTGACCATGAGAACCTGCCTATATGCGAATAAACGAATATTTCAATGCCATCATAATATTGTGATGGATTGTACAATAGTGGTGTGTGTCATATTAAGTATCGTTTAATGTCACATATAATTATGTTGGTGTATAATTCGGGCAAGTTCGGTAGGATTACAATTTGTAGTATGACGCCCACTTTGTTTTTGCAAGGAGTCAAAAAATGGATGTGTTTCAACGGGAAGCAAATTCAGTAGATGTTGCCTCAAGTTTGCGTGAGCTTCGTGAGGCGCGCGGTATTTCCATGCGGACTCTGGCCACTAAGAGCGGATTGTCTGCTAATGCGCTGAGTATGATCGAGCGAGGCAAAACATCGCCATCGGTCAGTACCTTGTATAAACTGGCAGATGCATTGGGCGTTTCGATTACTGCGTTCTTTGGCGCGGAGACCGAAAAGAAGCAGGTTGTCTTTTTGAAGCAGGATGAGCGCTCTCGCATGTCCTTTACGCGGGGTTTGTTCGAAGCGTTGGGCGGTGAAAAGTTTGTTGGGCGTGTGGAACCTTTCATGTTGACCCTTGAAAGCGGTGCGTCAAGCGGGCCTCACAGTATTGTTCATAGTGGGCATGAATTTATTTTTGTCTTCGCGGACATTTGGATTACACGGTGGAGAAAGAGGTTTTTCACCTGGGTGCGGGGGGACAGCCTTTTATTCGCATCCAAGCTCCAGCACAAATGGAAGAATCCAAGTAACACGGTCACGAATGCGCTGATCGTGATCTCAGGTTTTGCGGAGGGTGAGCAGCCTCATGCCATGCACTGGAAAAAAAGGGAGTAGGGCGGAAAGATGAATTCTCAGACAGTACTGGGCAAGTGTGAAGGATAAAAAAAAAAGACGCCATCCATTTTGGAGGCGTCTTTTTTTGACATTCAATTATCAACTTTTTACTTAAGCGTACATTCCCCAATCAAGCGCGGAGGGATCTTCCATCATCGAGAAATCCCACATGTCCATGCCCATTTCGATATTGACTGGCATGTTGAGACCTTCAGTGGCCTTGGCTTTGGTCATCTCGATCATGGCGGGGCCGTATGGGCAAAAGGGAGTGGTAAGGATCATCTTCACGTGGCCGATGTTGTTTTCGATCTCGATATCACGAACCAATCCCAATTGGATGATGTTCATGCCGATTTCGGGGTCAATGACTTCGGAGAGTCTTTCCCGTGCATTCTTCACCATTTCGGGGTGTGTTTTGTGGATGGTCCACTGGATCTCTTTGATTTCTTCGCTCATAGTTCCTCTCTATTTGCTTTTCACTTCCGCAACAGGCTGGACAACATAGGTACAGTGTGCGCCGCCATCCAAAATACACTGGACTTTGTTGGCGGGAAGCGCAAGCATTTTTGAAATTAGGGTTTGGTCGACAGTACACACCTCAGGGTGTGCGATACCGATTTGGTAATAAGGGCAGGAAATTTCGTGAATCTCGTAATTACCGTCTTTCTTTTCCCATTCCACGGTAAAGCCTTCCTGCGCCAGCATATCTTTGACGAAGTCAAGGCGTTCTTCCATACTCAGGTTTTTCATATCGCTTGCATATTGACTGGCAAGGTCTTCGGCGATCTGGTTGAACAATTTTGCGACCACAGGCCCGGGCATGGTCTCTTTCATCTGGGAAAGTAGTCGTGTAGTCAGAAGCATATAACGGGTAGGGAATCTCTCCATGCCTTCATCTGTCAGCACATAAACCAGGCGCGGGCGGCCAACTCCGTGGCGCTCTTCCTGACCTTCGACCAGACCTTCCATTTGCAGGTTGGTGAGGTGATGACGTACAGAAATCGGGTTAATGCCGACTGCTTCTGCCAGGTCATTGATAGTCGAACGTGGCTTTTTTAGTAAAGATTGTAAAATCTTGTCTCGCGTGGATTTCATATACGGGAGTATAACCAAGAGGTGGTAGGATGTCAATATACTAGATAAATATCATAAATATAGATTAAGGGAAATCGAAAGGTTTTGCTTTGAGTGCGATGTCTAGTTTCTTCAACTGATAGCTGAATAGAAGCAAGTTGATGTTTTTGTATCCGCTATAGCTACCGTCCATTGCTTGGGGGATGGGGTTTTTGCGGCAACTTAGGAAAACGGCAGTCTATGCCTCAAGTGCAGGTGATTCCCCTGGCAATGGGGCAAATTGGGTTTTTAAGGCATGATTCCCCTCTCAAACTGAATATACTAGAAAAATATCATAAATATTTGACAATTCTACCCGACCCTGCTATAATGCCTCTAACTAATATAAAAACGCCAGAAATGGCTTATTTTCAGGAGCTAACGAATGTCGCAACTCGAAATCAAGAATCTTCATGTGAGTATTGAAGATAAGGAAATTCTAAAGGGGCTTTCACTAACGATCAATCAGGGCGAAATCCACGCAATTATGGGTCCGAACGGTACAGGCAAATCCACGCTGGCTTACACTTTGATGGGGCACCCCAATTACACCGTAACAAAAGGCGAGATCATCTTCAAGGGGAAGAATGTCCTCGAACTTGAGCCCGATGAACGCTCTCGTGCGGCATTTTCCTCGCGTTCCAGTACCCGGGTCGCCATTCCAGGCGTGACCGTTGCGAATTTCCTCCGAACGGCAATCAATTCCCGCCGTCGCGCGGAAAATCCCCGAAGATAAGGGAATGCCCATTCCTGAGTTCCGTAAGATGCTCAAGGAAAAAATGGATACCCTCAAGATGGATCACAATTTTGCGGGCCGCTATCTCAATGATGGTTTCTCCGGTGGCGAAAAGAAACGCGCCGAGATTCTGCAGATGGCCACCCTCAAGCCTGAGATTGCCATCCTGGATGAAACCGATTCAGGGCTGGATATCGATGCGCTGCGCATCGTTTCTGAAGGCGTCAACGCTCTTTCTGGACCCGATCTTGGCGTGCTGGTTATTACACATTATCAGCGCCTGTTGAATTACATCAAACCGAACTTCGTCCACATTATGCTGGATGGCCGCATCGTTGAATCTGGCGGTGCCGACCTCGCGTTACACCTTGAAGAGCAGGGCTACGATTGGGTGCGCGAGAAATATGAAGAGCCTGCATAACCTTAGCGGTTAGAAATATCTGGAGATTCAAATGGCTGAAGAAATTAAAACTGACGATAACAAGATCCTTGAAGAGATCGGCGATTACAAGTATGGTTTTCATGATCGCGATGATAACTACGTGTTCAAATCCGAGCGCGGATTGAGCCGTGAAGTTGTCGAAAATATTTCGCGCATGAAGGGTGAGCCGCAATGGATGCTCGATTTCCGCCTCAAGGCATACGAGCATTACATTAACCGTCCCATGCCGAACTGGGGACCCACTCTCGACGAGATCGACTTCGACAATATTTTTTACTATGTCAAGCCGACCGAGAAGAGCGAAAAGAATTGGGATAATGTTCCTGACGATATCAAGAACACATTCAACAAATTGGGCATCCCCGAAGCTGAACAGAAGTTTTTGGCAGGTGTGGGCGCACAGTACGAATCTGAAATGGTCTATCACTCCATTTTGGAGCACCTCGAAAAGCAGGGAGTCGTCTTCCTTTCCATCGAAGATGGTCTCAAACAATACCCCGACCTATTCAAAGAATACTTCGGCACAGTCATCCCGATCGAAGATAACAAATTTGCGGCACTGAACTCAGCCGTTTGGTCCGGTGGATCATTTGTTTATGTTCCCAAGGGCGTAACTGTTGATTTGCCCTTGCAGGCTTATTTCCGATTGAACACCGCCAATGTTGGACAATTCGAGCGCACCCTCATCATCGTGGATGAAGGCGCATCCGTGCATTATGTGGAAGGTTGTACCGCTCCGCAGTACACCACCAACTCTTTCCATAGCGGCGTCATCGAGATCATCGTCAAAAAAGGCGCGCGTTCCCGTTATTCCACCATTCAAAACTGGTCGACGAATGTCTTCAACCTCGTCACCCAGCGCGCCAAAGTATTTGCGAATGCTTCTCACGAGTGGGTCGATGCAAACCTCGGTTCGAAACTCACCATGAAATATCCGTCCTGCTACTTGATGGAATCGGGTGCGCACGGCGAAATGCTTTCGATGGCATTCGCAGGCCCCGGCCAAACTCAGGATGCTGGCTCGAAGATGATGCATTTCGCACCGAACACCACCAGCAAGATCGTTTCCAAGTCCATCAGCAAGGGCGGCGGCCGCGCTTCTTATCGCGGCATGGTCAAGGTGTACAAAGGTTCGAAAGGCGTCAAATCCAATGTGGTTTGTGATGCGCTTTTGCTCGACCCCAAATCCCGTTCGGATACCTACCCCACCATCGAGATTGACGAAGATGATGTGACCATTGGTCACGAAGCCTCCGTCAGCAAAGTAGGTGAGGAGCAGCTTTTCTATCTAATGTCCCGCGGCCTTAGTGAAGAGGAAGCCACCACCATGGTGGTCTCTGGTTTCATCGAACCGCTTGTCAAGGAACTACCCATGGAATACGCAGTTGAAATGAACCGCTTGATCCAACTTCAGATGGAAGGATCGATTGGCTAACATGCAAGAGAAACCAAAAGTTACTGTAAATCGAACTCGACGTGAATCTGCCGCAAAGGAATTTACCTTCACTCAGGCGGATATTCCTGCGTCAAGCAATGGTCTCGCTTCTTTTCGTGCCTCGGCTTGGGATTCCTTCAACAGGCATTCCCTTCCCGTCAACACTGACGAAGCCTGGCGCCGCACAGACCTGCGATTATTACCCGCCGCCGATTTCAAATTGCCCAAAGATGGTGCGTTTGAAGATTTGCCAGCCGTTCCCGAATATTTGCTCCAGTCATTGACGGGCGATCAGCATGGCGGACAGATTACCCTGCTTCCCGGCGGTTCTCAGATCCAATTGGATGCGGAACTTTCGAAGAAGGGTGTGGTCTTTACCGACTTTCGTACCGCTGAAAAGGATCACGCTGACCTGCTCGCTAGGTTGATTGGTCAGATCGTGAAGCCTGACGATGGCAAATTTGCCGCTCTTGCTTCTGCTTTAGCTCAAAACGGTGTGTTGCTTTATGTTCCAAAAAATGTGCAAGTGGATTATCCGTTGCATTCCGTGCTCTGGGGGCCAGGTTCTGATTTAGCGCATTTCTCCCATTTGGTTGTCTATGTGGAAGACGGCGCTTCTGTGACCTACGTCCACGAAGCGGCTTCACCTGATGAAGTGGGTCACGCCATGCACGCAGGCGTTGTTGAAATTTATGTTGGCAAAGATGCCAACCTGCGTTTTGTCGAATTGCAGTCCTGGGGACGTCATGTTTGGAATTTCTCTCACGAGCGCGCTCGTGTGGAACGCGGCGGCAACCTCGACTGGATCTTCGGCGCGGTCGGTTCCCGCTTGACCAAGAACTTCTCCGATCTTGATCTTGCTGGTGAAGGCTCGGTGGGTCGTATGTCTGGTTTCTATTTTACAGACGGAACCCAGCACCTTGATCACGACACCCAGCAGAATCATCTCGCTCCGCACACCACCAGCGACCTGCTTTTCAAAGGCGCTTTGAAGGGACGAAGCCGCTCTGTGTGGCAGGGCATGATCTACGTAGCCCCCGGTGCACAGAAGACCGATGGATATCAAGCCAATCGTAATCTCGTCCTTGATGACAAGGCGCGCGCGGATTCGATCCCAGGCTTGGAAATTCTTGCAGACGATGTCCGCTGTACGCATGGCGCGACGGTGGGTAAACTTGAACAGGAGCCGCTCTTCTATTTGAAGTCACGTGGTATTCCACAACATGAAGCTGAAAGGTTGGTGGTTGAGGGATTCTTCGACCCGATCATGCAGCGTATTCCATTTGAAGGTGTGCGCGAAAGATTCCAGCAAGCCATTCAGGATAAGTTGTCGGCGTAGTAATTTGAGCCTGACAGGTCTACAGGGCCTGTCAGGTTTTCAGGTAAATTTGTCGGCGCAGTAAATGCCGATTTTGCTGAACCAGTTGTCAGCTAAGCGAGAGGCGGAGGGCGTCTCTTCAATCAAAGAACAGGATGTGAGTCATGGCAGTGAAATCAAAAAGCAAGCGTATGGTGAAGCCGAGTGTAAAGGCAAAAGCAGGATCGAAGTCACGGGTGGCAGTCAAATCGAAATCGACGGCAAAACAAAAAGGATTCAAAGAAAAGGCGGAAACGAATAAGAAGTTGGTAACGGCTTCCAAGACGACCGCTGTTGCAGCCCAGCCAGCAACGAAAAAGGAAACCGTACATTCAACGGCAGTTCACGCGCCGGTCGCGAAAGCAGTAACCCCGGTAGTGAAACGTGTTGTGACACAAATGGTGGAACGCCGCCGTCCAACCCCGCGCCCAAGCAGGGTGAATCAATTTGCCTTCATGAAGGCGCCCGGTCTTGAGCACGATTATGAAGTGGGTGGTGGTGTCGAAGTATTTTGCGACCATGAGAAGAATCGCGAACGCATCCGCGGATGGGTGAAGGGCATCGTGGTTCAGGTGGACAACAAGATGGTGGCGGTGCAATTCCGCTCGAATGTGTATCTTACCGACGGCTGGATGGTTCCCGATCGCATCCTGTGGTTCCCGTTGAATTCGGAACACATGCGCCCTGTGCCGGGCAAGAAGCCGCCGGTGAAGGATTTCATTCCAGAATATTAAGCCGAACGATTCTACGATGACACTCAATGTATCTCAGATAAGAAAAGACTTTCCGATCCTTGAGCGTGAAATACGCGCAGGGGTCGGTTTGACATATTTGGACTCAACGGCCACTTCGCAGAAACCGCTGGTTGTGATCGAGGCAATGAACGATTATTACCGCCGTTCGAATGCCAATATTCATCGCGGTGTGCATGCGCTGGCTGAAGAAGCAACAACCATGTATGAAGGTGCGCGTGAAAAGATCGCGAAATTCATCAATGCCGCATCTGCACGTCAGGTTATTTACACGCGCAACACCACCGAGTCGATCAACCTTGTGGCATATAGTTGGGCGCGTGCCAATTTAAAGCAGGGTGACCTGGTCATCCTGACTGAGATGGAACATCATAGCAACCTCGTGCCGTGGCACATGCTGCAAGCGGAACGAGGCATTGAAATGGACTTCATCCCCGTGACGGAAGATGGTGTGCTTGATCTTGGGATGTACAAAACGCTTCTTGACCGCCGCCCGAAACTGGTCTCGTTTACACACATGTCCAACGTTTTGGGAACGATCAACCCTGCCGCTGAGATCATTCGTCTGGCACATGAAGCAGGCGCGATCACGCTGGTGGATGCTGCGCAATCCGTCCCGCATTTGACCGTGGATGTGCAGGCGCTGGACGCGGACTTCCTCGCTTTCTCCGCGCACAAGATGTGCGGACCAACGGGTATCGGCGCGTTATATGGAAAGACTGCCTTGCTTGAATCCATGCCTCCGTTTTTAGGCGGGGGGGATATGATCAAGGAAGTAAAATTGCGTTCATTCCGCCCAAACACCCTGCCGCATAAATTTGAAGCTGGGACTCCCGCCATTGCAGAAGCCATCGGTTTTGGCGCGGCAGTGGATTACCTTTCAAAGATTGGCATGGATGCCATCGCCGCCCATGAACATGAGATCACCGAATACGCGCTTGAAAGACTCGAAGAGATCCCCGGCGTGAAATTGTTCGGCCCGTCTGCCGATAAAAAAGGCGGCGTGGCCGCATTCACTCTCGAAGGCGTACATCCGCATGATGTGGCGCAGATCCTCGATCAGGATGGCATTGCCGTCCGCGCGGGCCATCATTGTGCCCAACCTTTGCATGAAAAATTCGGCATCCCCGCCACCAGCCGCGCTTCATTCTATTTGTATAGCACAAAAGAAGAAGTGGACTTGCTGGTGAATGGGATCTATAAAGTGAAAGAAATGTTTGGGTAAAACAGATGGACGATCTCTATCGCGAAGTAATCATTGAGCATTACAAAAACCCCTCATATCGAGGAAAACTCGATCCGCATGATATCTCGTTTGCTGACAATAATCCCCTGTGCGGCGACCACATCCAAATCGATTTGCGTGTAGGCACAGACGGCCTCGTGACCGATGCCCGTTTCGACGGTCACGGATGCGCGATTTCTCAGGCCTCCGCCGACTTGTTGATGGAGTCCATTATCGGCAAACCGCTCGAAGAGGTGAAGAAGCTCAACAAGGATTCCATCCTCGAAATGCTCGGTATTGACCTGGGTCCTGTGCGTTTGAAGTGCGCCTTGCTCTCTTTGAAGGTGTTGAAGGCAGGTGTGTATGGTCTCGGCGAAGCAAGCGACTCCCTGGTGGAGTAAAAGATTCATCTGGGTGATTTCAAGTCTTTTTGCATGTGCATTTTTACTGACATCCTGCGATTCTGTTTTGCCTCAAAAAATGTGTACGCTGGTCGGGTGCAGCGGCGGATTGTCCATTGACATTGCAGACCTGCCGAGTGGGGCGGAGTATCAAGTGAATTTGATTTTGCCTTCTGGTGAGATGATCACACAAGTCTGTGATGCAAATCCTGAGGCCTCGTTTGAGAAGTCATGCAGTGAGAATGGGGTGTTCATTGCCTTGCCAACCGATGTTGATCCGCCAGAGTCGGTTACCATTGAAGTCGTTATAGATGGGCAAACCTACACCAAAGACTTTACGCCGACATACGAGGAATTCCAACCCAATGGGGAAGACTGCCCTCCCATCTGTTATAACGCGGACATTCTTTTTCAGATCACGCAATAAAAGGAATTTATGTTCAATTACACCGCCCTTGATGAATCCAAAGTTGAATATCTTGAGATCGCGCCCGTATCGGAACTTCCCAACGGCGAACGCCTATTCGTTGACCTGGGTGACAAACCGATCGTCATTTTCAATATTGCAGGCCAACTCTTTGCAATCGGCGACGTCTGCACCCATGATGATGGTCCGCTGGGGGATGGGGTACTCGAAGATCACAACATCGTCTGCCCGCGCCACGGCGCTGAATTCGACATACGGACAGGCAAGGTCATGTCCATGCCTGCCGTGGTGGATATCCCTGCGTATCCCGTGCAGGTAAGGGATGGGGTGATTTTTATCGGCATGCCGAAAGAATAAGACTGAAATCGTAAAAGGGACGTTCTCAGATGAGAGCGTCCCTTTTTTTTTCGTTGTTATGATGTGGTGGGAGGTGTTGAGCGATGCGAGTTAGCCCATTTTCGATCTCGTCGCTGGAGAGGGGAATATCATCTTCGGGGGGTTGATAAATATTCCTGATATGAATGTTTCCGCTGATGTCACTACCCGCGGAGATATTTTGCTTTTTGAGTTCGTCGGCTGAGTTAGTCATGGTTATCTCATCAAGGTGTTGGCGTTGGTGATGCCGTTGTTTCTGTCTGTAGCGACCATTGCTCGCAGGTTTTTCGGTAATCTTGATTTGGAAAGTAATCCCCCCATTCCACACGGGTGAAGTTGCGCCCTACCACGCTGCAGGCTTTTTTCAATAAATAATCGATCTGCAGATTCCACAAGTGGGCGGTATTGTCCCTGCTTCCCGTTGCCAGCCAGTTTCCATCCGGGCTGAATGCAAGAGTTGTGATGCGCTCCTCATGTCCCTTCAGAACAATGGGTCCTGCAGATGGATTGTGTATGTCCCAAGCTGGCGGTGTTTTCATACATTACTGTTGCCAGCCAATTTCCATCCTGACTAAAAGCAGAGAGGGTAGACCTTTGCCCCATTAGAACGATTGGTTTTGCGGATAGGTTGCGCATGTTCCACAAGCGGCGGTGGTCACCGCTACCTGTTGCCAGCCAGTTTCCATCGGGGCTGAAGGCAAGGGTGTCGATACCGCTTTCGTGTCCCTTCAGTACAATGGGCTGTGCGGATGGATTGCGCCTGTCCCACAGGCGTGCAGTAGTGTCGTCGCTCCCCGTTGCCAGCCAGTTTCCATCCGGGCTGAAGGCAAGGGGTGGTGATGGGGCCTTCATGTCCCTTTAGAACAATGGGCTGTGCAGATGGATCGCTTATATCCCACAAACGGGCGGTAGCGTCATCGCTTCCCGTAGCGAGCCAATTTCCATCCAGGCTGAAAGCAAGGATGGTGATGTAATCATCATGCCCCTTTAGAACAATGGGTTCTGCGGATGGATTGCGCATGTCCCACAAGCTGGCGGTCCCAATTTTTAACATGGTGTCTGTGAAGATGTTGCCGCTCCCTGCTGCCAGCCAGTTTCCATCCGGGCTGAAGGCAAGGGTATCAATGATGCCATCATGCTGCAGAACGATAGGCTGTGTGGATGGATTGCGCATGTCCCACAGACGGGCCGTATCACTCCCCGTAGCGAGCCAGTTTCCGTCTGGACTGAAGGCCAGAGCATAAATGCTGACAGGATAATCGATGTTCTCGTTTCCCCTCAGAACGATAGGTTCTACAGAGGTATTGGGCATATTCCACAAGCGTGCGGTAGAGTCCCAACTTCCCGTTGCCAGCCACTTTCCATCCGGGCTAAAGGCAAGGGTAGCGATGAAACTTTCATGTCCTTTCAAGACGATGGGTTTTGGTGGATCGACTAGGTACGTGTAAGGATCAGATATGTTCCATAAGCGGGCGGTATTATCATCACTCCCGGTTGCGAGCCAGTTACTGTCCGGGCTGAAAGCAAGGGTAGTGATGTTATCCTGATGTCCTCTCAGAACGAGGGGGGGCGTTGCGGATGATGGATCGCGCACATCCCACAAGCAGGCGTTATTGTCATCGCTCCCTGCCAGCCAGTTTCCATCCGGACTGAAGGCGAGAGTTTTCATATTACACTCTTGCACACTTATACTCAGACCTAGAAAGATTGGCTCTGCGGATGGATCGCGCATGTCCCATAAATCGTTCCCCGTTGCCAGCCAGTTTCCATCCGGACTGAAAGCGATTTTATCGTTGATTCCTGATGAGTGGTAGAACAATGGGCCTGTAGACAAATTGTGCATGTTCCACAAACGAGGTGGTGCGATCAGCGCTCTTCGTTGCCAGCCAGTTTCCATCTGGGCTGAAGGTAAGCGTGTAGATGGAATCGTCAGGTCCCTCCAGAACGATTGGGCGTGAGAATGGGTGGCGCATATCACACAAGCGGACGGGCGTGTCATCTCTCCCCGTTGCCAGCCAGTTTCCATTCGGAGCTGAAGGCAGAGTGGTGATAGGACTCTCATGCCCCCTCAGCGCGATGGGATCTACGGATAGGTCATTCACGTCCCACAAGCGAACAATAGAATCGTCGCTTATCGTTGCCAGCCAGTTTCCGTCCGGGCTAAAGGTAGGGGTGTAATTGGAACCTTCATCCCCCTTCAGAAAAATGGGCTGTGCGGATGGATTGCGCGCGTCCCACAAGCGGACGGTTGCATCCTCGCTCCCTGTAGCCAGCCAATTTCCATCCGGGCTGAAGGCAAGGGTGTAGATGATATTCGAATATCCAATTACAGGGGTTCGTTTAAAGTGATTCCGCTAATTTGGGAAAGCGAATCACGTATGGATTGTTCGGCTGAAATTCGGTCAGCAGAGGGGTAATCTTTAACCAAATTAAACGCCTCAATGCTGAGAAGCAGGTTTGTTTGTACTGCTGAAGGATTTGAGTTTGCATTTATTATTAACACCCTGCTTTTATAATGCTTAATGCGTTTGAGCGCCTCCCTGCATTTGCCTGAGCAATAGAGTTATTAGCAACTCCTAAAGGGCTTGCTGCTTGTGCGTCATTTCTACTCACAGTTGCCAAGCCCGCCTGCACAAACCCAAAAATCGCCAGTCCTGCCAATGCAATAATCCCCACAACGGATATCCCCATTGTGATTCTCCGCTGCCTGTCAGCGACCTGGCGGCTCTTATCTATGTAGTCACGCTGCAATTCAGTGGGATGTGGTTCCTTGGATGAGTTCGTGGCAAGTTGGAACTCAGCATCCTGCAAATCCTTGCCGCGCAGCAGAAAACTATTTTCATGATTGTTTCTTTCCCACTCCAGCGCCTTGACCTGCAAGCGGCGATGTGCCTGCATCCATTCATAGTCAGTATGTATGGCAGTCAATAATTTTTTCACTGCGGTATCGAAGTCATCATCTCTACTAAAGAAAATATAGTTTAGATGACCAAGTTGAGGCGGTGTATCCTGCCACTCGATCTCGCGCACCACAATCGGAATAATCCGTTTGCCATTTTTTACAGCGCAGTCTATTTCCAGTCCGCAGACTTTGGATGTGGCAGAATCAGGGCTGATGAGAAAGAGAAAAGCATCCGCTGACATCTCCGCCAATGGAAATTTCGCCGACAGCGATGCCGTTATTATCCGCTTGTGGTGCCTGTTCCTGTTTTTTCTGTTTGGCCATGCAAACCCTCCTTGTGAATAATTATGGCTTCCTGTCCCAAAGTTTGACATTCGCCCATGTGGCGTAATCATACGGAGACGAGTCCATTGATTCCACTTCAAGCCTGAAATCGTAGGTTCCGCTCGAAAGGCGGATTTGCTTTCCAGTTTCTATCGGCGCTTTTCCAAAGAAATACGGTTCTTCGATATATACCTTGCCGTTTATATAGACCCTGAAAATGACGCCTTCCACAGGCTCGACGATGATATCTTTAAACCCTGCGGTCAACTCAAGGTAGGCCTCTGGCGCTGGTCTGTCGATCTTTACTGTGTAATCTCCGAAGACCTTGAAATACTCGTATAAAGGATAGCTCAGTAAAACCTTGTCGTAGGATTCTCCATTCATTAAGCGAACGTTGAAATCCCAGCCTGTATAGGCGTCCTGATACTGGGTAATGTAAGACTCGGGGCTTGGCGTGAAAGGCTCATAGAAAAAAGTGAGGTCTTCTGTAAACTCGCCATCCGAAGTTGTGTAATATTTGAACCAATAGGATTCGTCCACTCTTTCCACGAAGTCATACAACAAGACTGGCACAGGAGTGTTTGTGGGGCGCGGAGTAAAAGTAGAAGTGGGTGGCACTGTCGGCGGCTGCTCGGGCTCCGGAGTCTTGGATGGGGGACGGGTTGGCGTGGGGCTGGCCGCTGGTACATCCGTAGGTGTATTCGTGGGCAGGATGATGGGAGGCGTAGGCAATAGCACGTTAATGACCAGCCAGGCCATCCCTACAAGCACCGTGGCCCCGATCCCTGCCGCCACGGCACAGGACAGGAATTTTCCGCATCCCGATCCGCCCTTGATGGTTTTTAAATTGTGTTCTGTCACCCGAAGCCCGGCCTTGTCGCCGATGGCTTTTCGGATGCTTTGCGCCTTTGTCAGCAGCGAATTTGCTTCTTGGGTCTGACCCAGATACAGGGCGCGGGTTCCGAGTTGATGCAATGCCCAGGCCTGCGTTTTGCTGTCGCTCAATGCTTTTGCCGCTTCGATGATCAACTTCAAAATATCCGCCCAGGCCTGCCAGCGCTTGAAATAGACCAGGAATTTTTCAAGCGCGCGCCCCAGCTGGATCACTTCACGCCACTTCTTCCTTGCGCCTGCAGATTTGATCGTGTGGATCAGCAGGTCCGTGGATTCCTCCACCAGCATGGATGAAGGCTGCTGGCTTAGCCATTTGATCGAATAATTCAACAGGGTGTCCTGCCACGAAGACAGGTCCCATGCTGCGGTGATGGAGGCGGCGAAGGCATCGGTCACGCTGAACTTTGGGCTGTGTGCCTGTACAAGCCCGAGCTTGATCAACCCTTGGATATCCGACTTTTTGTCGTCCCCCTTGAAAATCCCCTTGATGTGTTCAGCTGCGACGATATTTCCACCCGCCGCCGCAAGCAATGCGATGATCTGTTTTTCAGAATCGGAAAGATTGGCCAGGCTCATATAAGCCATGGTCTTGTCGTCCTTCTTCTCGTGTGTTATTTCATTGAGGATCGCTTCAAGGGATTTTCCGCTTTCGCGCGCGAGGGATGCTGATTGCAGGATGTTGAGCGGATGCCCCTGCAGCAGTTTGCAAATCTTCGGCACCGTGATCTTTTCATCCGTTTCAAGCGGACGGGATAATTCCTTTTCGAACAGCCGCACTGAATCCCCGACGGGCAATCCCTGTATTTGAACAGCTTCCCCTTCTCCCCAAAAACTGCGCTCGGCGGAAATAAGGATAAATGTGGAACTGGGCGCCGCATTCAAAATGGATATGGTTTCGTCCCGCCCGACCTGCAGGTCGTCGAGAAAAATAAGCGCGGAAATTTTTTGCAGCCCGTGAAGAATTTCCGCTGTGGTCGGTTTGTAGGAGCTGTCGCTTTCAAAGAAAGCATCGAATAAAGCCTGAAGCAGGTCTTCGTACCCGAGGCTTGAGACGCTGAGGTAGATCACTCCGTTTGGATATCTGTTGGTGGGAAGGGTGTGTGCCAGATGGCGGATGAAAGAAGTTTTTCCGATGCCTTGTTTCCCCCAAACGGAGACTGGAACCGAAAGCTCTGCCGCCTTTTTGATGGTTTCAGCTTCGTCTGTGCGATCCAGCAGCGACGGAAATGCGCGCGGCTTCAACATCACGGGCGCGGGGCGTGCCGAGACTTTCGGTTTGTCGGATGGCTTGATGATGTTCACCACGCCGCCGTTCACATCCCCGATCTTGACGACATAATTGTTGTTTCCGAAAACCATTACACTGTCTGTTACATTGCCGCCGATTGAAACATTTGCCATGCAGACCTCTAAAAGTTAACAGGTATGTTCACGGGATCTCGATGCTTTTTCCGTGTCAGTCATTGATGCGATTGTTGTTGCCGATTATGATTTTCCCGTCGACATTGCCGCCAATTTCTATTTTGTTAACGCTGACTCCCCCATCCGCAGACTTGGGTTTGTCGGCCTTGGATGATTTTTGTCCTTTGGCTGTGGATGCCGCTGTTTTTTTCTTCATTCTTTTGTCGATGGCGTTGTACAAAACCTCGAAATCAGAATCCTTGTGCATCTCCGGGGTGAGGGCGTTCATATCTTTTAAAACACTGGAAAGCCCCGAGATGTTATCACGGATGCGGTCGTACAGGTCCATGTCGTCCCGGATGCCATGTAAATTCGCAGGGTCCAGGGATTTCATGGCTTCGGCCAATTCAGACCGCTTGCCTTCCCAATATTTGACGTATTCTATTCTTTTTACGGGGTCGTAAATATTTGCATCCGCCAAAACGATCGGGAAGATGCGGTCGTGGAAGCGTTTGTTTTCTGCGATCTCGATCAACTCGAACATGCAGTTGGGGGAGCGCAGATATTTGTCGCTGACGACCACGATCACGCTGCTGCCCTGCCCGATGCGCTCCATGAATTCCTTGATGGATCCCTTGTATTCCAGGTCGCGCTTGTCACGCGTGATCTTGATTCCGCGTTTTTGCAGAGCTTTGTCAATTTGATCGACAATTTCTTCACGTTCACCGCCCCATGCGTACGAAATAAAAACGGTCTGTTCGTAATTTGACATGCAGAATCTCCTTGCTAATTTTTTCATTGTCCACCCTTTCATTTGATTATAGGTTTTCACACCACTGCTGTCAATCAATGTATCGTAGCCGAATGTACCATGCCGTCGTTATTTTTCGAAACTGCCTACGATCCTCAAAATATCGAATCCCTCCGCCAGCGGACGTTCCGCCAGCGCCCCGTGGCGGACCATGATCGAGCGGGTCAACTCGGAGTTGAAATAATAGCGGTCGCGGTAGGTTTCGTATTCAGCCAGGGCGTTGATCTTGGCATTCACATCCTCTTCGGTGACTTCCACCAAAAAGTGTGGAAAAAACCCGTATGAGGAGCGTACGACGTCAAACCCCAGAACCGTGATGCCGCGGAACGCGCGCAGGGCTTCATCGGTCATGGTGTTGTGATCCTGATGCACATCCTGTTTTGAGTGAGTGAAGATCAGATCAGGGTTGAATTCCTTACGCAGTTTCAGAAAATATTCGAGGATCTCCTGCCGTGCATCAGGAAAGACGCGGGTGGTGAACGGGCCGAGAATGATCTTCTCTTCGGGCACTCCCAATATCTTCATGGATTTGAGGTGCTCGCCTTTGACGTTTCTCAAGTCGGGGTTTTTCTGATTGTCTGATAGCGTGACACACAGAACGTCGGTCTCTTTGGCGATGTGATGAAGCAAGGCACCGCATCCCAACTCGATATCGTCGGGATGCGCGCCAAGGAAGAGCACTTTTTTACCGTAAAAATTCATCCGTTTTTGTCCGCTTTCCGCTTCACAATCCGTTTTACTATTTGGTCGCGAGAATGCCGCCAACGACCTTGGTCATCACCAGTTTGCCGTCACGCTCAAACCAGCGTGTAGCCACAGACTCGATCTTGCCGATCAAGGCTTCGTATTCATCCTTACCATTGAACATGGATGTCCACAGTTTGCGGTCTTCGCCCAGCGAGGCGCGGACATAATCAATGAACGGAGACACCTCGGGGAAGGTGAGGTGGTTCTCGAACTTGTGCAACTCGGTCTTCGCAAAGATCCCGTCGATGGTGTTGAAAATATCGCCCTTGAAGCGCGATGACCCAGGCATGGGCGGGATGGCGGCGCCGGTGGCTTCCTTGATGATGTCGTAGAACATCTGCTTGTTCTCGGGCAATGGTCCGGAGACGAAAAGCCGTCCGCCTGGATTTAGCACCCGATGAGCCTCACCAAATGTAAAGTCCAGATCAGAGGCGTAGTAGATGGCGAATGCGCTGGTACACAGGTCAAAGGTGTTATCCGCAAAGTTAAAGGGCTGGTTGAAATCCAAAAACTGGAAATCGATGTTCGCGCCTGTGTTTTTGTTTTTCTCGCGCGCCTTATCGAGCAGTTCATTCGAAAAGTCACCGCCTGTGATCTGTGCGCCGCCCTTGGTGTATTCATTGAAAAGGAAGCACAGTTTGCCAGCGCCGCAGCCTACATCTAAAATTTTCATGCCAGCCTGGGGTTTGAGCAGGTCGTTCGTCCAAACATCGATATTGGCCGAACCGTATTTTTCGTGGATGTCAATGCGCATCAACAGGTCTTTGCTGGGTTCCTGATAATCAATTTTCATTTTGTCTCCTGGTTGGTATTGACGACTACAGTCGTTTATAAAATGTTTTGTGATTATACCAAAACAAAATCAAAATTCAGTAACTGAATTTTGAAGCGGTAATCTTGTCCTGAGCGGAACGACGATTCCTTTTCGAGGAGTGCAGTCGAAGGACAGGTTTTATAAAAATATCTGTCGAATTGTCCGTGCCTTTGACTACGTTCGGCGGGGATTACTCATGATAAAATTCGCGCACTGGAGTCAATATGGCAAGCAAAATACAACCTGTAAAAGGCACGAGAGAATTCTATCCCGAGCAGATGGCGCTGCGGAATTTCATTTATGAAAAAGTCCGCGCAGCCTCTCAGAAATTTGGGTATCAGGAATGGGACGCACCCTTTATTGAACCGATCGATCTGTACGCGGCGAAATCGGGGGAGGAGCTTGTCAAGAAGCAATCCTTCACATTCACTGATCGCGGCGGTGATTTTGTCACCCTGCGCCCTGAACTCACGCCAAGTCTCGCGCGCATGATCGCGGCGAAGCAGGGCGAATTGACCTACCCCTTGCGCTGGTGGTCGTTCGGTCCGTTCTGGCGCTACGAACAACCGCAAAAGGGACGCTCGCGCGAATTCTTTCAATGGAATATCGACATGCTGGGAGTCAACTCTCCCGAAGCGGATGCGGAATTGATCGCTGTTGCGGCGACATTCCTGCGCTCGGTCGGGCTGACCCCGGAACGGGCTGCCATTTACGTGAATAATCGGCGCCTCATGGACTCTGAATTCGATACCCTCGGCATCGTCGCTGAAAAAAGACTCGACGTTTCCAACCTCGTTGACCGACGCACGAAAATGGACTCTGCCAAATGGGATGCGTACGCGCTTGAACTTGGCTTAAGTCAGGCACAATTGGATGGCTTGAAGAACATTCTCGGCAATTTCGATTTATGGAAAAACAGCGATGAACTGGTGCGTCTCTTTGCCACACTGGAGGCGTTGGGTGTCAGGGACTATGTGAAATTCGATCCGAACATCATGCGCGGTCTCTTGTATTACACGGGCACGGTCTTTGAGGCCTTCGAGACCAGCGGTTCTTTGAAACGCGCGATCATGGGCGGTGGACGGTACGACAACCTCTTGGCTGATGTGGGCGGACAGCCGCTTTCAGGCGTTGGCTTTGCAATGGGCGATGTGGTGGCGGGCATCATTTTACAGGAGGCTGGCCTTCTGCCTGAATTTGTCCCTACGCCTGCCGCGGTTCTGGTGACTGTCTTCGACGAATCAATGTGGCTGAAATCGTTTGAATTGGCAGCGCAGCTTCGTGATGCGGGCGTGAACGCCATGGTCTTTCCTGAACCAGCGAAACTGCAAAAGCAATTCAAGTTTGCAGACAAGATGAAGATCAAACTTGCGCTGACGATCGGCCCTGACGAAGCGGCCAATGCTCAGGTGGCGATCAAAAACCTGATGACTGGCGAGCAGGTTACAGTGAAGCGCGAAGCGGTCGTTTCTGAGATCCAAAAAATAGTCGGCTAAATCATGTCCATTTCACTTCGTCCTGTTACGGCTGAAAACTGGCGCGCCCTGATCAAGTTGAAGGTGCGCGAGGATCAAAGCCATTTTGTGGCATCGAATCTATATTCCATTGCCCAGGCGCAATTTGGGTTTGATGATGAAGGTCATTGGGATTTGTTCCCGTTCGGCGCGTATGACGGTGAAAAGCCTGTCGGCTTTTTGATGTATTGTTTCAACTTCAATCATTCGCGGTATCAGGCTTTCATTTTGCGCCTGATGGTGGATGAGAAGTTTCAAGGCAAAGGATATGGCCGCGAGATCATGACGCTGACTTTGGGTCGCTTCCGTGCGGACGAGAGAATTAAGAGCGTGGGCATTAGTTATGAGCCTGAAAATGAAGGCGCGCGAAAACTATATGCCAGCCTGGGCTTCGTGGAACCTGGGGAATTGCTGGAAGGCGAGACCCTCGCGGTGTTGAATCTGCGGTGAATTGTGGTAAAATTTTGCCGCTTCAAATATGGTGCCTGTAGCTCAATGGCAGAGCGCTACACTGTGGCTGTAGATGTTGAGGGTTCGAAACCCTTCAGGCACCCCTCGAAAGACCCTAAAGGTAGTGAAAACCTTTGGGGTCTTTATGTAAGGTAAAATAGCACCCATGCCAAAAACTATCAACGTACTTTTCCTTGCGGCGGAAGCCGAACCTTTTATCAAAGTGGGGGGATTGGGCGATGTGGCTGGTTCCCTACCACGTGCTTTGCGTGCCCTCTCGAACGATGAGATCACGTTGGATGTGCGCCTTGTGCTGCCGTACCACCCGGTGATAAAAGCCGATAACCTCAAGCCTGTGGGAATGTTCTCGATTCCGCGCGGCGGCTCCGAGGTCCAGGTGGAGGCGTTTGAAACAACCTTGAAGGGCATGCCCGTTTACTTTATCAACGGCGACGCGATTCGCGCCAATGGCTCGGTCTATTCGCTGGATGCAAAGCTGGATGCCGAGAAATATTCCTTTTATTCCATCGCTGCACTTGAATTATCCCGCCAGATCAACTGGTTTCCCGATGTGGTTCACGGCAATGACTGGCATACCGCATTGAGCCTGTATTACTCGCTGACCAAACGCTGGGAGGAAGGTGCGCGTCATGTGGCGTCTGTGCTCACGCTGCACAACCTTCCATTTATGGGCCCCGATGTGAGCGAAATTTTGAATAGCTACGGCTTGAAGCTGGCCCAAACCGACCTGCCCGATTGGGCGCGCGTAATGCCCCTGCCGCTCGGCCTGTGGTCGTCTGATGCGATCGTGGGCGTTTCACCGACTTATGCAAAAGAGATTCTCACTGAGGAATACGGTTGCGGCCTGAATGAGTTTTTGCAGCTGCGCCACGAAACGTTGAGCGGTATTCTTAACGGATTGGACACCGACTCTTTCAACCCTGAAACGGACACTGCCATCGGTGTGAATTTCGCCCTGGAAACACTTGAAAAACGCGCCGCCAATAAAAACCTTTTACAGGCCAGGCTTGGGCTGCCCCAAGAATCTGAGATACCCCTGTTTGCGATCATCTCGCGCATGGATGTTCAAAAAGGTGTAGACCTCGCCTTTAGCGCACTCAACACCATGAAACGCTTGAACTGGCAGGCTGTCATTTTGGGGACAGGCGACCCGAAGCTCGAAGAAGCGGCGATGAAATTGCAAAAGCTTTTCCCTGAACGAATCAAAGTTGAAACACGTTACGATGCGGGACTCGCGCGTCAAATTTACGCGGGCTCCGATATGTTCCTCATGCCTTCGCGTTATGAACCCTGCGGCCTCTCGCAAATGATCGCCATGCGTTATGGATGCGTCCCAATCGTCCGCGCGGCGGGTGGGTTGAACGACACCGTCCGTCACGGCGTGACGGGTTTTGTTTTCGAAAAGGCGCATCATTTGTCTTTGGTGGCAGCGGTCAAGAACGCCCTGAAAGTTTTTGCAAACCGCGAACAATGGCAGTCCCTTCAACGTGCTGGCATGGCTCAGGATTTCTCCTGGGAAAACTCTGCGCGGCAATATCTCAATCTCTATCTCTCCCTCATTAAATCATGACCTTCAAACGCTCCTCTGGAATCCTCCTTCACCCAACAAGCCTGCCTTCCCCCTATGGCATCGGCGACCTCGGTCCGCAATCATTTCGATTCGTGGACTGGCTTTCTTCAACAGGCTGCAAGCTCTGGCAGGTGCTTCCGCTCGGCCCCACAGGCTACGGCGATTCGCCTTATCAAGCCTTTTCCGCTTTTGCGGGAAACCCATATTTGATCAGCCCTGACGATCTTTTTGCTGATGGATTATTGACTCAGGAAGATCTCGATGGGATGAAAGACCTGCCCGCCTCAAAAGTGGACTTTGGCCTGTTCATTCCAAAAAAGCTTGATCTTTTGCAAAAGGCATTTTCCCGCTACCAATCCAACCCCGAGCATTTGCGCCAGGCCTTCGATTATTTCTGCGCTGAAAATGCCTCCTGGCTCGATGATTACACCCTCTTCATGGCTTTGAAGGAAGCCAACGGCGGCGGCGCCTGGAACGGCTGGCCCGAAGCCCTGCGCAAGAGAAAGAAGACCGCTTTGAGCAAGGCACAAAAAGAGCTTGGCGAAAGCATCACGCGCTATGCCTTTTATCAATTTATCTTTTTCCGCCAGTGGAACAAGCTGCGCACCTACGCAAATGAACGCGGAATTCAGATCATTGGTGACATTCCCATTTTCGTCGCTTATGATTCGTCCGATGTGTGGTCGCATCCCGAGTTATTCTATTTGGATCGGGAAGGTAATCCAACTGTCGTGGCGGGTGTGCCGCCGGATGAGTTTTCTTCGACGGGGCAATTGTGGGGTAATCCGCTTTATAAATGGGATGTACACAAAAAGGAAGGCTATGCATGGTGGCTGTCGCGTGTGCGTTCGTCCCTGCAGATCTTCGACATTTTACGCTTTGACCATTTCCGCGGTTTCGCTGGTTATTACGAGATCCCAGCCGATCATGCCACAGCCGAATTTGGCCGCTGGGTCACGGGTCCTGGTAAAGACCTTTTCCGCGCCGTCGATAAATTTCTCGGCGATGGCTTGATTACACACGGCACGGGCCTGCCTGTGATCGCCGAAGACCTCGGCCTTGTCACTCCCGATGTGATCGAACTTCTCGCTGCTTTTGACCTGCCCGGCATGAAAGTTTTGCAGTTTGCCTTTTCTGGCCCGGATAATCCTTTCCTGCCGCATAACTATGTTCCCAACAGCGTGGCCTACACAGGCACACACGATAACGATACCGCACGCGGCTGGTTCGAGCATGCCGCAGCCCACGAACGAGAATTTGCCCAACGCTATCTTGGCGTGGATGGTAACGACTTTGCATGGGACTTGATCCGTGGGGTCTGGAAATCCGTTGCGGTAATGGCCATTACTCCAATGCAGGACCTGCTCAACCTCGGCAGCGAAGCCCGCATGAACTTCCCCAGTAAACTCGGCGGTAACTGGGAATGGCGCATGGGTGAGCAAGACCTGCGCGAAGACATCGCCGCGAGACTGCGGGATTTGAATTGGTTGACTTACAGATAAACAAAGCGCCTCGAAAGAGGCGCTTTGTTTATCTGTTTTGAGAATTGTTTTATCCCCCAAAATTTGTACTTGTATTAGGGCAGAATCGTGTACACAGTGCCTGCCTTTTCAAAGAGCGTTTGTTCGCGCTGATCGCGGATCTGACATTCCAATCCAACTCCCCCGCTTCCTGGGGCAGGTTCAGAAAATGCGATCACTTCGAAGGCATAAACTCCGTCGGCAAATTGATCGAGCGCCATGCCGCTATCAAATCCATCTGGAGTGCCCAATGCGAATCCGCCAAAGTCCGCAAATGGGATGAGGTGGGCGGCTGTTTTGATACCGTTCGAGCCAAAGTATCCAGATAATTCGATTTGATAGAACCCTAGTTGGGGCGAGCCGCCTGGGTCAAATCCGGGCGCGGGTGTGACTGGATCCCAGGTGACCCCCAAGCCTGCTGTATCAACGCTTGTTGATACATTTTGCGGTGGTCCCATTGTGCAGCCAAACCAATTGTCAATTGTCGTTGAACCAGGTATCGGCTGTCCAAAAGCATCGAGCAGAGTAAAGCGATAGTTGGTGCTTGTTTGGGGAAGTCCAGGCAGGTTGGTCAGGAAACGGAATTCATTGATGAAATCCACAAAGGGTGAAAACAGGTCTGTGTAGAACGGGACTGTCAAAAAACTTCCGTCAGGCGCCTCGACCTTCATGCCCGAAGACACAATATTGGTGTAGCCCTCCAGGAGGGTGCCTTCATTCCTTTCTTCATCTGAATTGATATTTACGCCTGCATACACATCTGGGTGAAAGAACAAATTGTTATTTACCTGAACAGCAGGGCATTTGGGGTTGCGGCGGTCGTGGTGGATTGCTGACCAATTGCCTTGCTGGTCAGCGGTTTCCCAAGTGCCGCTGGCAAGATCATCTTTGACCTTTGCGGCAGATGTGCTTCCTGTGCCGACCAGTTTGATTACGAAGGCTTCGGAATTCGTGGCGGCGGTTCCAAAGAGAGTCAGGGCAAATTGCTCATTGCCAGTAATCAGCACTTGAGCTGATATTGGTGTGTAATAGGCGTTCTGCCCCACAGCTATGCATCCTCCATAGATCACAGTTAGTGGATCGTTTGGATCTGATTCGAATTTGTTTAGTAGAAGTGTGAAAGACTGGTTATCGCCTCGCAGGTTTGCGATTTCCCCATCCCAACGGCCGCGCAGGTGATCCACGCCATTGGGTGTCGCGGCCAATACGGAAACTGGCGTTCCGAAAGTCGCTAATACCATTGCCAATAGAACAAACATATTGGCAAAGCATCTGGTAAACATGGATACCTCCTTTGTATGTTAAAAGTTTATAGACAATTGGGAAATGTATTTTTTGCCATTCACCTCCAATCAAATGTGGCTCCCTTTTTTAGTATACATTTTATTGGAGGTGAATACAATATGAGCTGATTCTTTTTCAACGCGAATCGGCGTGCACCTTGTAGCCCGCCTATCCTGGTTTGGCATCTGGGTATGAAAATTTTAATTTGCACTGCTCCAAATTTATTTGTCAGACACTTGAAACAATGTGATCTGCATTCCGTCAGGGTCTTGAAGCCGAACGTTGGTATCGCCCCATGGGGTGACAATGGGCGGGTGAACCAGCGTCGCTCCATGTGCAAGCAGACGTTCCATGGCTGCCTTTAGGTCTGGCACTTGAAGTGCGAACCGAATCTGTCCGCTGATTCGTTTGCCTGCTTCGATCTGGTCGATCGTCTGTGCTTGTGTTTCGTCGAATATCTCAAGGGTGGCACTGCCCATGTTGAGGATCAGCGCCTGTCCCTGGCCGTTGTCCCAGATCGCGGCAGGTTCGATCCCGAGTCCATCACAATAGAATTTAACCAGACGTTCATAGTCGTTGGTTGTGACCGCGACACGCAATTCGATCACAGGATGATTTTGATTCGACATATTTGTTGGATCCTTTTTCGTAAATTATCAACGTCAGCGGCTTGAATTGACTAAAAACGCGGCGAATTCCACTTTCATCATCTGGGCACTGCTGTGGGTTGCAGAGGGTGCTATTTTAAATCCTGTAACCAAAGTTGTGTATCTTCTGCCTTTACCACTCGCTCTGCCTCAAGGATTAGCATATTCAGGCTTCTTCTGCGCCTGAATGGAGCATTAGGCGGTAAATAAGAATCAGGCAAAGGCGTTTGTTGACTGTTGTGCGATATATTGAGGCAGGGTGACCAGCGCTGGATAAGTAACCGCTCAGAAGCATTTAATTCATTTCTAACAACACTGAATTGCTCGGATTGTGAACTCAATAATTCGATCGTAAAGCTCATTGATTTTGGCCAATTACACCAGACAAAACGGCCGACCATTGAGTGGCCTTTGAAACCACTAATCAAATGTTCCCAGACGCGGGCAAAGGCAAGAAAAGATTGGCCAACATAGAATACGACGTTTTCGTCTCGTAGTAGATATAGATCCAGGCCTTTCCAGGATGCAGGGCATTGTTCGACGAGCAGGAATCGCTTTAACGGAATTACGATATTTTGATTACTCATGGCGATTGCATATTAAAAACAAAAAACTGCTTCTTTGTTGAGTTGAGTATGAAAATCAAACAGGCTAATGGCTTGTGTTTACCTGCTATGACGACTGGAGTACTCCGTGCAGATATTTGACAATGATAGTTTCATCAGGTGGGTAGTTTTGAGGCGCTACCGATGTGAGTTGCGCGAGAATGCACAGCCAGGTTTCTCCAGCACGGATATAAGTGTCCGTGTAGCATGTCATTCCTTGAATTTCTACATCGCTGCGGACTCGAGTCCATCTGTTTGTGGCGCTCACTAGTGCAACATCCCCTATCAGAGTAATTCGCTCGTCGCGCATATCCCAATATGTTATGACACCAGGGTCAAAACCGGTTGCCCATTCCTCTAAGTATGAAGCACGGTCCATGTGGCCGCCCTGTGTGTCAATGGTTCTAAATAAGGGATGCAGGATGGCGTTATGTGATGAAACATCATTTGTGACAAAGTTGTGAATGAAACGCTTGTTGAGAGTACTTAGTGTTGCAATGTCTGCTTGGACGGATGTCATAAAACTTCTCCTTGAAATGTTGATGGCGTTTATAACCTGCGTTATTTGTTGGTATAGGCAATTATAGATTCGCATTCTAAATCGGAAAACTGCATTTTTGCAACCCCCAAATATGATGGTCTTTTAATCTCACCTGAAGCCGAGTGATGAGCGCCTTACGCCCACGAAAGAGGTGAGTGGACCTAGGCTCTGCTTGTTAGTCCTGTATCGTAACCATAAGATGTAAAAAATAAGAACTTACTTTAGTATTAATTGATGAGATGACAGCAAATCGATAATTAGCGCTACATCTGCTCCAGCATGAAAGAGTACGGCCCCAATCAGGCTTCCAGTTTTTATCATTATCAGACTGCCGATAACGCCAATCATAACTAACGCGATCGTGAAGATAATTAAATTGGCTGGTGTGTAGCTGACATCGATGTGCGCTAGAGTAAATACCAATGTTGTCACAAATACGGCGGCGATAACGCCGATGTTTTCTTGGAAACTTTTTAAGAATATTGCCCGATACACTAGTTCTTCCCTAAATCCGTTTGCAAGGCTAAAAACTAACATCATTGGAATTGCTGCTCCAATTACCTTGGTTTCCAAACCCTGGCCTAATGCTTGTAAGACTCCAAATCCGCCAAGGAGTAAAAATCCTATGAGGCCAACAATAATTCCCCAATTCCCCTCACTCCATTGAAGATAAATTGTGGATAGTTCTTGATTTGAAATCAACCAGCCACTGATCACCGGCAGGGAAACCAGTAATGTACTGATTACCATTGTGTATGCAAAGCCTGATAATTCTTTGGCGTTCAAGGAAAATAGATCTTTAAATCTTCCAGTCAGGTAGAAATCCAACATCCAGCCCATAGAAACCAGGAAAAAAGCCCAGAAAACGTTTTTTTGATTTGGAAGATATCTTTGCGATAAGAAATACATAATCAGAAAGGGGATTGGCAAACCGATCTTGTAAATATCTTGAAATTTCTCGGGAATTGATTTCAAAAAGTTTAGACCCAAGAGAAAAATCAAACCTCCAAGTATCCCATAGAGAACAGACCATAATATTTGCATGCCCATTTTTTGCATTTGGATTCCTCTTGTTGATTTTCGCCTTATTGTCCGTTAATTATAGTCCTTTGGCAGCCAACAGTTTGTGTTACTTGCAAAGCGGGTGGATGTGGATAAAGCTCATTATATGGAATATTCTTTGGCGTACGAATCATTGAGAGTGATGTACTTTTGGGATACTGGTCAAGCCTCGGTTATTTTTCCGTGAGTTGCCATTGTTTTTCAAAGGTAATTAAAGCGGGCTTCCGTACATAGCCTATTTTTTCATTCATAGCCAGCATCGGTTTGTTTTTGGCGTCATTCTCCGCCTTGATGAGGACGTACCCACTAGACTGGGCATATGCGATTGCCCGTATTTTCATCGCCAACCCAATTCCTTGGTGCCGATATTGAGGTTTAACCCCCGTCAAGCCTTGATAAAGGGAAACATTTTTTTCGGATAATAAAAGATGACTCAGACCAATGAATTCTTCCCCTTTTGTCGCGACAAAAAAACCTTCTGGAAGAGCAGAAGGTCCTGTGATGGCATATTCGACATACTTTTCAAGTCCTCTTCGTCCGATGCCAGCTGCCAGATCTCCCGGCACACTCAGGCTGATTTCCCAATCTAGATCGTACAGTTTTTGATTTCGTTCGGGGTCATTTTCCAACTCCGAGAGTGTTTTGATTTCGATGCCATTATCTCGAAAACGATCCTCCAACCCTGCGAAGTGAGTCGGGTCAAAGGTTTGAACATTTAGTTCGGAAGGAACATCGCGGATGACCTCTTGAAAACTGCGCTTTTTCAGAAAACGGATACTTTGGGGGCGGTCTTCGGTTGTGCGGGTTCGTATTGCTAGAGGATCGAATTGCTGTAGCCCCTGCATGATGGTTTCGTAAAGCGCGGAGCCAATGCCACCTTTCTGATGCTTGGGGTGCACTCCAACCCAAATCATGAATTTTTGAGGGTGGGCGAACCAATTGGACTGTGTGAAATAACCTGCCCCAATGACCTCATCTTTCTCGATGGCAACCCAGCGCTGAGTCTTGAATTTTGGGTCACGCAATCGGTCTCCCTCAATGAAATCCGAAGCGGAGAGGTGTAGCTCCGGGTCAACAGAATTGTAGAGCGTAGCAATTCCTGGGTAATGATCGGGTGTGGTTGGAAGGATCTTCATTTTCTTTGTCCATGTTATAGGAAAACGGCTGACGCGTAGAAAATGCCAACAAAGGTTTGTTAAGGATGGTGTCGTTCGAATTTAAGATCGGCATGTTTGCTTTTTACCTTTTTAAAACCTGCTCTCTGCAGAACAGCCATGGACTCTGAGTTTGTAGGACTGGTGTATGCAATGATAGTATCTAGTTTCAATGTGTCAAACCCAAAAGCGACAATGAGTTTGACTGCTTCGGTCATAATGCCGAGACCGCGATACAAGGGGCGTAAAATATAGCCAATTTCACCTTTGTTTCGGTCGAACCCGCGATAATAACCGCAAGTTCCTGCAAGTTCGGATGAGTCTTTCAAGAAGATGCCCCAATGCAGCGATTTGCCATTCCTAACGTCAACGTTGATCTGTTCGAGGACATTAATGGCTTCCGTTGTATTCGTCGCGAAGACGCCGTTATATACCGATATATCCACTATTGAAGCAACGTCATGGGACTCGATTTCTTTTAGAGTGAGCCTGTCGCTGGTAATGACTGGCGTTTTTGCAAGACGATGTTTAACGAGAGTGAGTTTTGAGTTCAAGCAAGGAATCCTTTGTAAAGTTGATATGTGTCTTTACTAACAATTTTGAATATCACTCATGATTTCGACCTTGATGCCATCTATTTCTAAAGAGCCAAAGTAAGAGCGTATCTATTTGGAAGCTGAGAAATGAACCATTCCATGGGCCCCATGCTGGTTGGTCTGAATGTCTATGTCGTGGACTTCAATATCCACGCCTTGCAAAGCCATTCCTAAACTTCCTGTAACAACCCAACTGTTCTGACAATTGTTCAGCTGGGCACAAATTTTGCGAAGTGTACTGAGGTAATGCAACTCAATCATGGGATTGTTCCTTTTGCAAAATCCCTTTTAATAACTATTTTAGTATATTTTTTTTGCTTTTCAAGCAGATCTATTTGGCACGGACAGGCTAACGGTTTGCATCCGCGAACTTGCTCTGCTGGTTGCGACACTGGAGTGGGCATGGATTCTGTTTGGGAGCAGAACTCGAAGTCAGAAATATACTCGACGCGAAGTGGGGCGGCAAACCCACCTATTCAGTGAACGCTGTTCGACATATTTTATTTGCTGAGGAAATACTTCCCAGGTCAGTTTGAAGTAAAAGCACTCTGTAAACAAAAAATACCCGCCTCATAAAGGTGGGTATTTTATTAGAAAAGCAGACAAGCTGAAGAATATCTTTGTTTTTAGTCTAAAAGCGAACCAGGGATATTTCCGCCATTTGCAGCAATTTTCTTGAAGAGAGCTTTTCGTAGCGACTCGTTTTTCTCTGCGCTTCCGCTTTTAAAACTAGCGTCAACACCCAACTCGGTTGCCAGTGCATCTCGGTTTTCCCTGCTGCTGTTTGCGCCGATCAACTTCAAAAAATCGATAACGGAAGTTTTCCATTCAAGACCACTGCCCTTTGCTAGTTTATCGAGTTCGGCGGTAAGGTTAACATCGGATATGGTATTGGCACCGGGAACCAAGCCTTTGATCTTTCCAAGAATTTTGTTGAAGATATCAGTAAATATGCTCATATTACACTCCTTTTAGGTTATGTGTTATTCAATATGATCATACAATAGACACTCCTCGTCCGCATCCATCGACCGGGGAGTGTTGAACTCCACCACTTGGGGGGCAGGAGCAATTATTGACCTGATTTGAGGGAATAAAAGTGGATACTCTCAACTTGATGTCCCCAGCAGCCTGCCCTGAGCTTGTCGAAGGGCCTAGTATGCGCTGTGTTAGGTGGTTTTTGATTGTTGGATCACTGTGCAATGCATACAAATGAAAGCCAATTTCTCTTAGTTTGTGATGAGTTTATCTTGAGAATAGTAAACTTGTTGGTAGACAATATATTCCTCATCTCGTTTTCTTGATATCGTGCAAAAAACATTTTGTGCCTGGAATGGAGCCATCATCTCCACGAGGTGCAGTTGGGTCTACAGTCATGACCTCAACCGTAATTTTGCTTCCAATCTCGACATACTCATCGCTTACAACAATGATATTGTAAGTATCTGGATAATTTAATGAATATCCATATTTTGAATTGTTGTAGATATTTTTTAGAGCTGTCTGCGGTAGTGGGATGGATGTATTGGTAACGGGAAAGTAAGAGGCGTTGAGGAGTATTAGAGATTGGTAAATTACTACAAGCAGAGAGAATAACCACTAACAAGATTACGATATACTTTTTCATACCCCCCCCCTTGTTTAGAATGTAAGTATTTAGTCCTTGAATTAGCGACTTTTAAACATAAAAAATTATTATGCAATGATTGTATTCCGTTGCACAAGGGGCGTGCTTAACAGTTGGTGTTACCTGCGCTGGGGCGGGTATTACTTCCAATAAAAAGCGATTCCGCCTGGCAAGCCATTGCTGGTGCTAAAGATAAATACTTTTGTCACTTCTTTAAATTGAGACAAATTTGTTGGAAGTGCTTGTTCAACACCATCAAAACTTACAACCTGAAATCCCCACCCCCTGACAATCCCATCTTTGTAGTTTGGGCTGTAATTTGGGCATTTTTCTATAAAAGTACAAAAACTTTTTAAGTAATACTTTCCGTCGTGCGAGACAATAAGCGGCATATCACCCCATTCTTGAAAAATATCATCTGGTTGTATCTCGGCAGGCAGGTTTTGTAAATCAATCAGTTTCATAAAGTATGAAATTTGATCTGAAATAGTTACATATCCAATTAGAACGATTTTATTATCATTGACTTTTTCGGCAATTGAAACGTGAATTTTCCCGTTTTTTATTTCTTTGGAAAGTGTAGCGAGAGTAACAATTTGTGAATTGAGCGTGTCATATTGCCAAGCAAGTGCGTCATTCCAGTTTGACGGAAATGGAATGGCTGATATCTTTGCCTTATCCTTTTCCAAGATAATAAAATCTTGCAGAACCTGTACGGCATTAAATTTACTTAATATGCCCGTAGATACTGGCGCGAATGTTGCGGACTCTACGTTGTATGAATCTTTGCCGCCATAAATTGAAAACATTGTTCTGCTATCGGGAAACCAGTTAGTAAACCCGCTTTCATAAGAATTGGATGTCCCATCTTTTGTAGAAAAATAAGATTTTTGAAGTTGACCGTCTTCCCAAAGCACATCATACATGACGTATTCGCTGTCGTATGACCATTTAACATATTTTAGGGAATTTATTATTTCTGGTGTGCCGCCTTTGGGTGGATAATCGCCTAATTTTTTAGATTTTCCTGTTTCCAAATTGAACAAAAGAACATTCATCCTGGATGTGGCGGGGTCGGAATAAAGAATATTTTTTCCATCAGGAGACCAGAAAATATTTCCAGTTTGATAGTCTGCCGAGAGGGGTATTTTGAACAAAACCTCCCCCGTGAAAAAATCTCCGATTATGATACACGAGCCGCAATTGCCAGATGCATAAAATGCAACGAGCAATTGTCCCCCGCCTATTGGAATAGGCGTGACGGTGGGGGATGGTTCGGATGTGTTTGTGGGTAATGCTGGTAGGGTAGCAATAGTAGTCTTGGAAGGTTCGACTGATGGAACTTCAGTTGATGTAATAGAAGGATTTGAAGAACAAGCCGTCAAAATGATTGCGATAATAAAAAAGATAACTTTTTGTTTCATACTTTTCCCTTTTGAATTTTCTTTGTCTTACTTGTGACTTTTGTTGTGCACTGGTGTGCCTAACGGTTTGCGTTACCTGCTGGTGGGCGGGCGTGGACTCTGCCTGGGAGCAGTATAAACTCGAAGCTGGGAAAATGCTTGAAAGTGCGTGAAAATGCGGCGTCCACCTGTCCAGTGCACGCGGTGTTAGGCAGTTTTTGTTCATAAAGTGACAATGGGTTTCCAATTACTTTTCCCAGATTCGGTCTCGCCGGGATCATCGCTGTATTTCCCATCACCACGCACAGACAAAACAGAATTATCGGGTTTATAAAGAGACCAAATATCCCCATCGTTTTTTATGCTTATTCGTCGAATGGACAGTATAGCACCGAGGTCGAAATCCAATCGCGTTGTCGATGTTTGTGGATCAACACTGGCATGAATTAATTTTTGACCATCTAAACGAGTAAGAGCCATGTTTTTTCTTTTGTATGAAGTATCACCTGTCACTTCGTCATAATCTTTTATGGAAACTTTCCAATAACCATTTAATATCCAGAAAAACCATTCCCCATGCAGAGCTACACTTCTGTACTTGAAAGAATCACTCATCTTTTGCTACTTGATTTCACTTTTCGCGGTTCACGAATACTCAAAGAGGGTCGCCCGAAATTCATGCTTAAGTTGAGGTTGGCATCCCAATTTACTTTCCAGCAAACTGCGCCATGCAATTCTTGAAATTTAGATTCAACAATGTTCATTAAC